>JAQWYM010000005.1 GCA_029253965.1 Gammaproteobacteria bacterium | reverse complement strand
GATACCTATGCAGAAGCGTTTAAGAGCTTATATGTTGAGTTCTTAATCACTGCCAAAAACCGTAAGTGGGTTGACCACGCGGTAAATGCGGCAGTAGGTAACGGTTCTAGCTCTATTTTATGTGACTGTGAAGCGGGCATGGACCGCTACGTAGGCCCCGGTGGTGATGAGTCATTCATAACCCCTGATGGTCGTCCAGGCGCTATTATTCAAATGCACGTACCACGTTTCTGGAAAGATCGTAATGATCGTATAGAAAAGTCTGCCTTGGTACGTATCAGTCAAAATGTCATGACCTGCCCTACGGCATCATGCTTTAACTTGATTGATTCAGAAGAGTATTTCCACATGGGTCGTAAAGTCGCTTACTTCGGTAACGGCTACCAAAAACGTATCGAACGTTTTGGTCGCAAGATGTGGTGGGTTCCAATCCTTGGTGGTGAGTACATCATGGACCGTCGTTTAGGGCGTGCTGATGGCTTAATGGGTGGCAACCTTTGGTTCTTCGGTAAAGACACTGACTCTGCACTAGAAGCGGCAGAGAAAGGTTGCGAAGCAATCGCACCGGTTGATGGCGTTATCACAACCTTCCCTGGTGGTGTTGCCGGCAGTGGCTCAAAAGCTGGTAGTGACTATGACTTCACTATTGCCAGTACCTTTGAGAAGTTCTGTCCTTTGCTACAAGATGACCCTACTGTAGAAAAGGGTCTACCTGAAGGCGTGAACTCGGTCATGGAAATCATCATGAATGGCCGCGACATGGATTGCATCATTAAGGCAACTCAAGCGGCTATTGATGCGTCGAAAGACACAGAAGGTCTGCTTATGATCTCCGCTGGTAACTACGGTGGTCGTTTAGGTAAGAGCTTCATCTACCTGCATCCTGATAAGCAGCCTGCAGCGTAGTTAGTATTGTAAAGTAGTACTTCCTGTGACTAATAAACAAATATTAGTCACAGGAACTTTAATCTTGCTCTAGAGATAGAGCATTCGATATTCCCTTCACATGAGGCTACGGCGTTGATCATTGACGGCAAAAAAGTTGCAATCCAACTACGCAATCAGATCAAAGTTCATTTAGCTCAGTTTAGTGACATCCAAATTACTCTGGCCACCGTTTTAGTTGGCGAGAACCCCGCAAGCAAACTCTATGTTGGTATGAAACACCGTGAGGCCAATGCCGCCGGTATTCATTCCAAACACATTGCTTTGCAAGATAATATTGATCAGGATAGCCTTGAGGCTGAAATTGAAAAATTAGCCCGCGACGACAGCGTTAACGGCATCCTCGTTCAACTCCCTCTACCCAAACATATTAATAAAGACCGCATCTTAGCGAGGATTCCTCCTGAAAAAGATGTTGATGGTCTTACCGATGTGAATATGGGGCGCCTAGTTCAAGGCCAAAACCAGTTAGTCCCCTGCACGCCTCTCGGGGTCATGCGCCTGATCGAGGCTTACAACATCCCGACCGCTGGCAAAACAGCCGTCGTCGTTGGTCGTTCCTCTTTGGTTGGCCTACCTCAGGTGCTGTTACTCGCGGCACGCGGTGCCGATGCCACGGTTACCCTCGCCCACTCGCGCAGTGAAAATCTCATTGAGATCTGTCAGCGTGCTGATATTTTAGTCTCCGCAGTCGGCTCAGCCGGCATGATTACCGCAGCTCACGTGAAGCCCGGCGCGATGGTCTTTGATGTCGGTGTGACGCGCACCGCTGCTGGCATTCTTGGTGATGTTGATTTTGCCGCGGTTGAAAAGGTCGCTGGTGGGGTAACGCCAATGCCTAGCGGCACCGGCCCAATGACAGTGGCCTGTTTGCTAGAAAACACCGTTAAGGCCGCCGGTCTGCAAGGTATTCTCCCAATTTAGCCGAAAACTGCCCTGTAGAGGGGCTATTCCCAAAAACATCCTTGAGAGGGTCTATCCTCTGTGGCATTATGACGAACTTTTCGGATGTTGTTGAAAAAATCGCCAACTCACAATATTGAGATGGCTGGAAAGATCTGTTGCGATTATTTATTCGCACATGCTACTGACGATTAATATTTCGACTTAGCAATAAGATTAAACACATCATTTAAACTCAGTTTCTAAACACTATATAAGGGTCCTTTTATGCCTGGTAAAAAGCTTGCCTTCCCTGGACGCAATTATTTATTTGCTCCTGGTCCTACACATATTCCTA
>JAQWYM010000064.1 GCA_029253965.1 Gammaproteobacteria bacterium | reverse complement strand
TATCACCCGCCATGGCTGCACCCGCTTTTCCGAGTTCGCCTTTAATTGGGCCATTCGAAACAACCGCAAGCGTGTCACCATCGTGCATAAAGCGAATATTTTAAAAAAACTCACGGGCTTATTCTTAGATACTGCGACTAACATCGGTAAAAAGTACGCTGATAAGCTAAAAATCGATGAACGCATTGTCGACAACTGTGCCATGCAGTTAGTACTCAACCCTAACCAGTTTGATGTCCTTATCACGACCAATATGTTTGGCGACATCCTATCCGACGAGATTGCTGGCTTAGTCGGCGGCCTAGGCTTGGCTCCATCCGGTAACATCGGCGAAGATGCCGCTATATTCGAAGCCGTGCACGGATCAGCGCCTGATATCACCGGCAAGCAATTAGCCAATCCAACCGCATTAATGCTCGCTGCAGCACTGATGTTGGATCATGTTGAAGAACATGAGAAAGCCTCACGCCTGCGTGAAGTTTTAGATGCGCAACTGGCCTCGGGTAAGCACCTGACCGGCGACTTGGGTGGTACAGCGTCGACGACTGAGTTCACAGAGCAGATTATCGCGCGCCTCAAAGAAACCTAGAGATAAATTCTAGGCAATAAAAAGCGGGCCCTGAATGAATCAGCGCCCGCTTTTTTTTTGCCTCAAGCATTAAGCTTTTAAGACAAGCTATTTCTTATAGCTAACAATATTGTCCGCTAAACTCTCGGGTAGAAAATCTAAAATAGCGACCCCTACCGTGACTAACAGCAGTGTAATAGCAACGCCACCAAAGCCTAGCAGGATTTCCCAGATACTTGGCGTATAAGCACTGACTTCACCATCAAAGAAGCTACTGCTTATTTCCATACCCGGAAATATTTCTATCGGAAACGCCTGACCACCGACAATGATGATGTAGATATGAGCCATGCCGCCGATCAAGACGAGGCCACAGGCTGCTAGCAAGGCACGCCTACAGTTGCGTGTTTGCGGGGCATAAATCAGTGCTAACGGCACGATGCCACCGAGTAGGATTTGCACATACCAAAATAGCTGGGTAAATATGCCACCATCTACTAATAGAAATTTCTCTACCGCATGATGTTCAGTCGCATACAGATTGGTGACATGGTAGACCGCGACAAAATACATCACCGCGGCAATAAAAATACCGAGCAAGTTTCGCATGCGATTAACGATCAAATCACCCACCGGACGTTCGCTCCATTGGTAGCTTGCGAGCATGACAATAATGTAGAAAGCGAGACCAATAGCGAATGACATCATGATGAACATAGGGGCTAGCATCGCCGTGTCATAGGCACTACGTGCGACTAAGAAGCCAAAAATGGAACCGGTACCCGTAGTCAGTATCAGGCGCCAAATAAAGGCAAACAAGCCGGCATATTTACTGAATTTCTGCATGCCGTGATCCATCATGCACCACATGTAGAAACCGACGATACCGAAGAAACCCGTATAAAGCAGGATGTTCCAAGCAAAGATTGACTTAAAGTTATAGGTTGTCATCGCCACAATTAGGCGATCAGGGCGACCCAGATCTAGCACCAACACGGCAAGACCACCTGCCAATAGTGCGATCGCCAGCAGCGCTGAAAGCCGTCCTAGCGGCTTATACTCGGTCTTACCAAAGACTGAAGAAATGGAAGCCACATTGAGTGCTCCCGATGCGGCAACAATAAGAAATACCGCAAATACATGAGGCATTCCCCAGACGATCTGGTTGTTCATGCCACTAATAACGTGACCTTCAACTTCCATATGATGTGCTGATAGCACGCCAATCATGGCAATCAAACCAAGACCAATTAATAGCGCCCAATATTTAGGAGATCGCGCGTCTAAGGCGCCGTATCGTAGGGTATCCATGCTTACAGTCCCTGGTAGCGAACGCCGGTATTTAAGCCAAGATCAGCACGGATCTGGTTACCGCCATGGGCTTTAAGTTGCGTTGAGATATCACTTTCAGGATCATTTAGATCACCAAAGGTAATCGCTTCATGACCTGTTTTAGAACAGGCTTCAGCACAGGCGGTGGTGTTATCGCCAGCATCAATCTTATTCACACACATATTACAGCTTTCAACACAGCCTTTTCCACGCGGTGAATCGGGTAATTGGTTTTCTAAGGTTTCGTGAACGAATGAGCGTGCCTTATATGGACAGGCCATCATGCAATAGCGGCAACCAATACAGGTGTGCATATTAACCAGAACGATACCGTCTTCACGTTTAAATGAGGCGCCAGTTGGACAGACATCAACGCAGGGTGGGTTTTCACAGTGCTGGCACATCATCGGTAATGATTTTGCATTACCTGTGCTCGGGTCTTTCACTGTTAATTTACGAATCCATTGCGAGTCAGTCGTTGAGCCTTCCTTAGGCCATAGACCATGTTCATCATTACAGGCGGTAACACAATCATCACAATCTTCGGCGCATTGATTGACGTTAACTAACATCCCCCAGCGCACTGCACTGCTCACTGCTTGTTCCAGTGGCTTGGCTGCTGCCGTTTGATAGAGCATGACGCCGGGTGCAACCGCGAGGCCACTAGCACCAACAAGTCCACCAATAAATGTACGCTTACCCTGATTGACACCTTGGTTTGCATTTACATCTGACTTATTGAGAAGTGTGTACTTCTTATTTATATCATTCATTACGGCTGCGGGGTGTTAAGAATTAATTTGGTTGCGCTAACGTGAACTGAGTTTGCCTTGAGTGCATCAAGTTGACTCTGTTGACGTGCTGCACGTATGACATGTTCTGGACGATCAGCATGACAACTAAAGCAATCTATAGTAACTGCAGCAGTGGTATGGCACGACGCACAGAAATGTTCTTCACTATTAGAATAGCGCGCATAGTCACCTGATTCATTCGCTGTAATGTGGCAATCAATACAGTTCTTTAAGCTATGCTTTTCCGTACGAATACCACGTATAACCGTATCATCACGATGATTTAATACTGTTTTAAAATGATTAACACGCATCCATTCTGGATCTTCAACACATTCCTCACCTTTCGGTGCTGGAACATTGATGGCGTGCTCATCAAGCGCATAGACCGAACTCATACCGAGGATTAATACCAAGATAAGTGTAAGGCTATGCTTGAGTACAGCTAACTTTGACAAGGGTCTTCTCATAATTGTCGTTTACTTCTACTACTGTAAGTCTAGCGTCAGAGTTGCTTAGTGATCACCTAGTGCCATATCAATGTAGCCGGTAGGACATACATCGGCACAGATGTGACAACCAATACATTTCGAGTAGTCAGTATCAACATAACGACCTGTGGTCTTCTTGTCTTTGCTCACACGGAAAACAGCATCTTGTGGGCAGTAAATAACACAGTTATCACATTCGAAACACATACCACAACTCATGCAGCGCTTAGCTTCTTCAACAGCCTCTGCTTCATTAAAGCCGATAATACGTTCTTCAAAGTGACCGAGTACTGTTTCTGAATCAGGCACTTCTGTGTCACGTTGACCACGTGGTGTGTAATCAAAATGCGCTAAATACAATCGATCTGAAGCGATCACTTCTTGTGCTGAACGATCTTCGTAGTTATGTACTGAGTATTCTGCCTCATCAGTACCGTGATGCGCGCCACTCTCATAGTCACCTGGCTCTAAACCAGTTTCTTGCAACTTAGACAGTAGGCTGAAGTGATGAACGTCAACTTTAGGACGCTTAGCCATCTCACTTTCAGCAAGGTAATGATCAACACTATCTGCACAGATAGAGGCTTGACCGATTGCTGTTGTTAATAAGTGTGGACGAATAATGTCACCACAAACAAAGTGACCTTCTTTTTCTGGTACCTGATAGTGCTTGTCTGCATCAATTAGACCACGACCATTGTCTAGGCCATCTAAACCTTCTAAATCACCACCCTGACCAATCGCTGAAACGATCAAATCACATTCGATGTCGTATTCAGTACCGGCAACAGGTGTTGGACGACCACCTTCTAATTCACACTTCGCCATGCGTAATGCAATTGCACGGCCTTGATCGTTAACAATAACTTCAACCGGCATAACGCCATTATCAATGCGTACACCTTCATGAACAGCTTCATGAACTTCCCATTCAGCCGCAGTCATTTCAGCGCGTTGGAAAAGAGAAGTTAGTGTTACTTCAGCGCCTTCACGAGCAGCAGCAAAGGCTGCGTCATGAGCGACATAACCACCAATAACAAACTCTGGTGCTTGATCAACATCGAGCTTATCAATCTTACCTAGACGTCGAGCTACTGATACAACGTCAATTGAGGTATCACCACCACCAACACAAACAACACGGTCAGCAGACACTTTCAGATGACCTTTATTGAACGCTTCTAAAAACTTAACACCTGACACACAGTTAGGTGCATCACCATTTGGCACAGGTAAACTACGACCTGATTGGCAACCTAATGCCCAGATAACCGCATCAAATTCTTTCTCAACATCTTCCATTGATACATCGCGACCAACACGTGTATTCATGCGTGTCTCTATATCACCTAGATTGATAATGCGTTGAATTTCATGATCCAGTACATCACGCGGAGTACGATAACCAGGGATGCCATAACGGAACATACCACCTAACTCATCATGATCATCAAAGATGGTGCTGGCATGACCTTTCTTGCGCAGTTGGAATGCGGCAGCTAGACCTGCTGGGCC
>JAQWYM010000052.1 GCA_029253965.1 Gammaproteobacteria bacterium | reverse complement strand
GACTGCGCTACTTCAGCGACAGTAACAGGGGCGTCAAACGATTTGATAGTGCCATCGGGCAATGTAATTTGCGGCATATTGTCTCCAGTGGTGACCGATACCAAGGGCCACTTGAATAAGTAACAAGTATAAAAACAATAATACCACTCAGCGATCGGCAAAGCCGTCGGCCTAAGTGGTAGGCGCGATTGGATTCGAACCAACGACCCCCACCATGTCAAGGTGGTGCTCTAACCAACTGAGCTACGCGCCTTCAATACTCACCGTTGACTACGAATGTAATCAAACGGGCTGGGGAAATTAGCACAATTACGAAGGTTTTTATAGTGACCGCAGCGAACAAATGCTTGTTTGCGTCACTAATGACAACAAAACCCAGCAGCCGCCTGACTCAGGACGCGTCGCTGGCCTTGGCAATAGCGCTGGCGAATGCCAGTGCTATTGCGATTATTACACTGCGTGAAACGACTTAAGCAGACGCCACTCTATCTGCTAGCGACAGCAACTGCTCCAGACTAGTCGCGCTCCTACACGATGAAAATCTTAGCGCTAGGCAGCGTCACTAAATAAGCTGCAACCGCACCACTCTTGAAAGATAAACTCAAGGCTGAGGTTAGCGCGCACATAGCCTTCTTCATTACTGCCACCCTCTTCAATATCAGCAACCCAGGTTAGATGCTCAGTGTTGGATGCGCGCAGACATTCTCATCGCCAACATTACTACACTTAAACTGCACACTGCCGATATTGAGATTTATTCTCTTAGCTGGCCTCAGCACTAGCTGTTCCAAAGGCGATTGCCTTTAGCTTTTCGATTGCGTCGCGCAGGCGGCCCGCCTCTTCAAATTCAAGATTACGCGCATGTTCATACATTTCTTGCTCCATTTTTTGCACACGTTTAATCGCTAAGGCAGGCGTCATACCCCCGTACTCAACACTCTCTTCCGCCAGCTCTTTCAGATCACGCTGCTCATGTTCATCATATTTAGAGTTTGCGCCTTCCATGACATTACTGATATTTCTCGTAATCCCTTTCGGTGTAATACCATGTTCTTCATTAAACTCTATCTGCTTCTGCCGTCGGCGATCAGTCTCTTCCATAGCCCGTTGCATCGAGCCGGTGACCTTATCGGCATAAAGAATCGCCTTACCATTTAAGTTACGTGCCGCACGCCCGATGGTCTGAATCAAGGAACGATCGGAACGCAGAAAGCCTTCTTTATCGGCGTCTAAAATCGCCACCAAAGAGACTTCAGGGATATCTAAGCCTTCGCGTAATAAGTTAATGCCCACCAGCACATCAAAGACTCCTTTGCGCAGATCTCGCAGGATCTCTACACGTTCAACGGTATCAATGTCGGAATGCAAGTAACGCACACGCACACCATGCTCGGCGAGATAATCAGTTAAATCTTCGGACATGCGTTTAGTCAATGTCGTGATCAGCACACGCTCATCTTTCTTCACCCGCTCATGGATTTCAGAGAGGACATCATCAACCTGACTGGTCACTGGACGCACCTCAACTATCGGATCAATTAATCCTGTTGGGCGCACCACCTGCTCGACTATCTGTGATGATTTTTCAAACTCATGAGCGCCAGGTGTTGCTGAGATATAAATAGTCTGCGGTGATATGTCTTCAAACTCTGCGAATTTTAACGGCCGATTGTCCATTGCCGATGGCATCCGAAAACCGTAGTTAACTAAGGTCTCTTTGCGTGATCGATCACCCTTATACATGCCACCAAACTGTGGTACCGAGACATGGCTTTCGTCGATCAGCATCAAGGCATTATCTGGCAGGTAATCGAGCAGGCACGGAGGGGCTTCACCATTGGCACGGCCACTTAAGTAGCGTGAATAATTTTCAATGCCTGAGCAATACCCTAGTTCTTGTAACATTTCGATATCAAAGCGTGTGCGCTGCTCAAGACGCTGGGCCTCAACAAGCTTATTTGCGGTGCGCAGATAGTCTAGATGTTCGCTGAGCTCATTTTTAATCGAATCAATCGCTTCAATGATGACATCACGTGGCGTTACATAATGCGATTTAGGATAAATCGTAAGGCGTGGCACGCGTCGCAGAGTCTCACCGGTTAGCGGATCAAAATAACTCAACTGTTCTATCTCTTCATCGAATAATTCTATGCGGATCGCCTCACGATCAGACTCAGCAGGATGCACATCAATAACATCACCCCGAACTCGGAAATTGCCGCGCTTCAACTCGACATCATTGCGCGTGTATTGCAGCTCAACCAAACGCTGCAGAATTTGCCGTTGATCGGTGATATCACCACGATCCAGGTGCATGACCATCCCTAGATAAGAGCGAGGGTCACCAAGGCCATAGATGGCTGAGACGGTGGCGACGATAATCGTGTCTTCACGCTCAAAAATAGCCTTAGTCGCCGATAATCGCATCTGCTCAATATGATCATTAACCGAAGCATCTTTCTCAATAAAGGTATCACTCGCCGGCACATAGGCCTCTGGCTGGTAATAATCGTAGTAAGAAACAAAGTACTCCACCGAATTACGTGGGAAAAATGACTTCATCTCGCCGTAAAGCTGAGCGGCCAAGGTTTTATTCGGTGCCATCAAGATCGCAGGTCGCTGCACTGAGGCGATCACATTAGCGATGGTAAAGGTCTTTCCAGAGCCTGTTACACCGAGTAATGTCTGATGCGCTAAGCCATCATCCAAGCCCTCAATGAGCTTATCAATGGCCTGCGGCTGATCACCGGCAGGCTGGAATGGAGATTCAATTTTAAATTCTTTGGCCATATTCTTATCGATTTCGTAAAAATGCAGTATGATTCCTGCTGCATTGCGGTTTACACAACTTTAGGACACCTACGTAATTGAACATCAAACTAGCCTCTCGTGTTGGCAGAATCAAGCCTTCCCCGACCCT
>JAQWYM010000025.1 GCA_029253965.1 Gammaproteobacteria bacterium | reverse complement strand
CCATGAAAAATATAGATTAAAATTCCGTGCTTTAAATCTTTTGGAAATTGATAGCTAATGCAGAACTTACTCGCTCAGCCAGCTAAAATATTTCGCATGAGTTTTCAAAATAAAAAGCGAAGGTATAAGAACATGGCAGCAGGAAACCTCTGCTACTGAGGACTGTGGCAAAAGCTTCTGCACACTGGGGGCTTCCAGCTGTTTAATTGATGACTGACTGCCACTGAATGGCTGGATATATCTAATTCATGCTCACAGATGACGGCATGCTGTCATGCAACAAGCCGTTCAGGTGATATTTCTTATTGATAATAAGAATGATTCGTATTAGCATATCTCTTGTTGGCTTTGGCACTACTTAGCCTTCGCCGCGCCATCATCAGCATGGCTTCTATTATGATTTACTTACTATTGGAGTTCGCATGTTACAGGAAGTAACTAGGCCTTATTCTGCTGCACCGCTAGGCCCAAGCCTTGCCAGCAATGGCACTGATGCATTAAATCATGCGCATAAGAATTTTCTACATTTTCTTGATCTTGCTGTCAGTAGGGATGCCTTTATTTTTACCCGCGTCTTAGTCACGGATGTACTGCAGAATATTTACCTGCACCGCGATACGCATGCCCCTGAATTTCCTGAATATGCTGTTTCTGAGCAAACCTTTGATTTTGTGCTATGCAGTAAACGTGACTTATCTGTTCTCGCTATCCTCTGTTTGGATGATCGTAAGCCGCAGCATCGAGACGGGTATAAAGAGGACAATCACCTGCAGCTATGCCGCACTATCAAGTTGCCTTATATGCAAATAGAAGCACACTGCGGTTACCCGTTAGAACAGATGCAGTCTTTATTGCGTCCTTATCTAAAATACTGATTCGCTCTATTTATTATCGGGCCCGTAGCTCAGTTTGGTAGAGCAAGAGGACTTTTATGTTCCTTTGGTCGTGGGTTCAAGTCCTACTGGGCCCACCACAGTTTCCATTTTCCACACACCATAGTATGCCGATAGCCACTGTTGTCCACTGAGACAAGCTTAGGCTGCATTGTTTTTTATTTACTAAAGCGCTACTAGAACGTAGCCATGATCATACTAGGAAGGGAATTTATACTAAAACCAAAAATCCCTAGGCACTATTTGCCTAAGGATTTTCAGAGATTAAGTCTTACAGTGACTCTGCATTATTTGCTAGGTAATCTGCAACACCTTCTGATGTTGGCTTCATACCAGCATCACCTTTCTGCCAACCCGCTGGACAAACTTCACCGTTCTCTTCGTGGAACTGAAGCGCATCAACCAAACGTAACATCTCATCAACATTACGACCCAGTGGTAAGTTATTCACTACCGCATGCTGCACTATGCCTTCTTTATCAATCAGGAATGAACCACGAAGTGCTACGCCAGCCTCATGCTCTACACCATAGCTTTTAACAATAGCGTGGTTTGTGTCAGCCACCAATGGGAAACCAATCGGGCCAATGCCACCTTGATTTACCGGTGTGTTACGCCATGCAAAATGCGTGAACTGTGAGTCAATCGATACACCAATCAGCTCAACACCCTGTGCTGCAAAATCAGCAACACGTTTATCATGTGCAATGATTTCTGAAGGGCATACAAAGGTAAAGTCTAAAGGGTAGAAAAATAAAACCACATACTTTCCCTTGTAGCTGCTCAGTGAAAAGTCTTCTTTAATTTCACCATTCGCCATAACGGCTGCTGCAGTGAAGTCTGGGGCTGGGGTATTTACTAGTGTCGACATATTTTTTCCATAGTCCATGTAAGATTAAATTTAAGGATGGTTGCTTTTCTTAAAAGCAGGGAGCGAATCAGATGACGCTTTCAGCATTGCTATCAATATTCTCAGATGAGAATCACTATCATTTAGATTCTAGCAAAACAGTCGCTGAGCGCAAGCTGAGTTGCCTGATTTTTATAATATGGTTATCTCTCGATTACACACAGACATAACATTTTTTATTGCTGCTATTTTACAAATATACCTTATCTGTAAATAGCGAGGCAAGCCGCTATAGACTCTGGTACCTGATCTATACAGGGGGAGGGTACTTTTTAGCTCAGCCTGAGCTATTTTCAATGCTAACTGAGCGAGTCATTTGGATCCTTTCAAACGACTCGCTTAATTCAGTCTTTAAGGTCTAAGCTTGCAATGCTTGATCAAGATCAGCCTTAATATCTTCTACATCTTCAATGCCAACAGACAGGCGCACAACGTCAGGGCCAGCGCCTGCAGAAACCTGCTGCTCCTCAGTTAATTGGCGATGCGTGGTCGATGCCGGATGAATGATTAAAGAACGGGTGTCACCAATATTAGCTAGATGTGAAAACAACTTACAGCGATCGACAACCTTAACCCCAGCTTCATAGCCACCTTTAACACCAAAGGTAAACACCGCGCCGGCACCTTCAGGGCAATACTTCTGACCTAGCGCATAGAATGGACTGTCTTTTAAGCCCGCATATGAAACCCACTCAACCGCACTGTGTTGCTGTAACCACTGCGCCACATCTAAGGCATTATCTGTATGTTTACGCATGCGTAGCGAGAGTGTCTCTGCACCGGTAATCGACAGATAGGCATTCATCGCTGACATGGTTGGGCCCAAGTCACGCAGGCCAACCGCATGCGAAAACATGGTGAAAGCCATCTCACCAAATTTCTCGTGGAAATTTAAGCCATGGTAAGCACCACAGGGCGCACTTAATGATTTGAATTTATCATTTTGTGACCAATCAAATTTTCCTGAGTCGACTACCGCACCACCCATGGCGTTGCCATGACCTGAAATAAACTTGGTGGTTGAGTGAACAACAATATCTGCACCATGTTCTATGGGACGACACAGCGCCGGTGATGGCAGGGTGTTATCGACGATGCATGGCACACCACTTTCATGTGCGATTTTAGCAATCGCCTCGATATCACAAACAACGCCACCTGGATTAGCCAAGCTTTCCGTAAAGAAGGCTCTGGTTTTTTCAGTCACTGCCCTACGGAAGTTTTCAGGGTCGACGGGATCAACAAATTTTACCGTCCAGCCAAATTTCTTAAAGGTATGACCAAACTGAGTAATCGAGCCACCATAGAGTTTATTTGAGGCAACAAACTCATCACCACTCTCCATCACCGCAAATAAGGCGAGTAATTGTGCTGAATGGCCTGAGGCGGTGCAGGTTGCACCGACGCCACCTTCCAAACTGGCTACTCGTTCTTGGAAGGCACTGACGGTTGGGTTAGTTAGACGAGAATAAATAAAGCCACTCTCTTCCAGACCAAACAAGGCTGCCGCATGATCAGCATCTTTGAATACAAAGGCGGTTGCTTGATTGATCGGCACTGATCGTGCACCTGTTGTTGGATCAGGGCTTGCGCCGGCATGAATGGAGCGGGTTGCAAAGCCTTGCTTGGTTTCGTCTGACACGGTTCACCTCAGTAGAGAATTAAATCATTGCGCCGCAGCGCAGAAGGCTTCAATTCTAGCGCAGAAGACCGATGCTGGGGAGACAGAAATGTAAATTTTATTCTATACACCAGCGTTTAGAGTGCTTTAAAAAGCGTGCGCTGCAAGCGCAAAGTCTTGCTATGATCGTGAGGCAAACTAACCGTTTTTTAAATCCCTTAAGCCAGCAACAAGAGAATCTCCGTGAGCGACATCAGTAAAGAAGCCCTGCCAACTAATCTTGCCATTGTTATTAATGGCGAGAAAATCGTCGAATATCAACGTGATCGAGCACTTGCCACAAAACATGCTGCTGATCTTGATAATTTGGACTTAAAGCTTGCCAAGGGAATCGAGTTAGCCGATAGCCAAATCAGTCAGCCCAGTTTTCAGGATAAGTCGACCTTTGTTGCTCAGCTACTGGTTAATGCCCTTATGCATGAGAATGATGCGCATGCGGCGATCAGCTGCGCCTGGTTGGCAACCCGCTGCCCAGACTTAAAGCAGGTACAAGCGGAGCAAAAAGAGGATCGCCTCACCATTCGTTTAATTTATGACAAAGAGTATGTCGTCGCTTCCAGCCTGAAATTCATCCCCAAACACCAACTCAACAGCTAACTGGGTTTTTCCTCAAACCACACTCGCTGGGGCCTATCTGTTGTTAAAACACAACATATTGTTACAAATATGTATCACACTCCTCTGATTTTTATTCAAACATTAGAGAAAGCTTATGCTGTCGTTAGCTATAGTGAATAAAATTAACTAGTTATACCCGCTACTTAGTGTTGTTTATTTGCAACAATTAGCCAATTAGTAGTTCTTTTCTAAAATCTTGTGGTAATCTTACAACGTTAGCTCAGCCTTAAGTCTTTCCATGGAATGGATTTTCTTCAGCTAAAGGGCATTAAGTCAGCCTTCGGTTCGCCGCAGACTGCCTTCAATAGCCTGGCTACTCGAGTACTTACACAATAAACGAGAGGAAACTCAATGAAACAATTAGTTAAAGCTTCTGCTCTAGCGCTAAGCCTAGTGGCTGCATCTGCAGCACACGCAGGTGGTGTTGCTGGTGGCAATGCAAACTCAAACTGGACAATCTATGGCTGGCAGAACTGGTC
>JAQWYM010000024.1 GCA_029253965.1 Gammaproteobacteria bacterium | reverse complement strand
GGGCTAACCGCATCCTAATTTGCAATTGCTGAGCTAAGAGCTCTCAACCAACCCCATATAAGAACAGCAGAAGCTGGGTCAGTTAAGACTGATGAAATTAGCATTAGAGGTGCCCAACGAAACCGAGCAAAGTATTGGGTTAAAGAAAACACAGTAATTTACAAAGACAAACATAACAATAACTGTATTAGTAGCATCAAGCTTGCTGACTGCCTGCTTGAAGGAAACCCAGTTTAGTTTAGGTTAGGTTACAATCTAGGTTACAATTATACACATCCGACTAAAAAGTGTTTCTATATAAGCATATAAACGAGGTAATAAAAGGATAATGGTGCCGAAGAGAGGACTTGAACCTCCACGGGGTTGCCCCCACTAGCACCTGAAGCTAGCGCGTCTACCAATTCCGCCACTTCGGCAAGCGCTGGAAATATCTAAGAGATCGAAATGTAGCTAGGCTGCTGATCAATGTCAATTAAGGCACGTATCGCTACCCCGGTAAAACGGTTACTATGTAGCCTTCATTCTTCTAATCAAACACTTAACAGAGCTTATAGCCCATACATGTCTGAAGACCAAAAGCCACGGCAGGCAAGCGACCCTCATGCCGACCGAGAAGCCGCAAAATACGAACATCCAATTGCAAGTCGCGAACTAATCCTAGAATTTGTTTCCAAAAGAGAAGAAGCAACGACTGTTGAAGAGGTCTGCATCGGTTTGCAGGTGGATGGCGAACGCGACCAAGTCTCTTTAGAACGCCGGATGCGCGCTATGGAACGTGATGGCCAGCTGATTCGACAGCGGCGTGGTGGCTACACCTCAGCAGCCAAGGCGGAGTTGGTCAGCGGCAAGATTATTGGCCACAGCGATGGCTTTGGCTTCCTTCACCCCGAGGAAAGTGGTGCCACAGATATTTTTCTCTCACCACAGCAGATGCGAGGCACCTGGGACGGTGATCGCGCCAGTGTTCGTGTTACCAACGTAAAGCGTGATGGTCGCAGAGAGGGCATGCTGTTAGAGGTCTTAGAGCATCATAATACTGAAATTATTGGCCGCTATTATGAGGAAAGTGGGATTTGCTTCGTGCGCCCAGATAATAAGCGCTTACATCAAGATATCGTTATCCCAGCTGATCTAAAGCTTAATGCTCAGGCCGGACAGATTGTATCCACCAGAATTGTTGAACAACCGACTAGACGCAGCCACCCGATTGGTGAAATAGCAGAAGTCTTAGGTGAGCATATGGGCCCGGGTATGGAGATCGATATCGCCATCCGTAGTCATAACCTACCCTCTCAATTCAATGCAGAAGTACTCGCTGAGGTCGATGCCTTTAGTGAAGAGTCAATCACTGATCAGCTACCGCAGCGTAAAGACTTACGTGACCTACACTTTGTCACCATCGATGGTGAAGATGCCAAAGATTATGATGATGCGGTCTTCTGTGAAGAGACAAAAGACGGCTGGAAGCTTTATGTGGCCATTGCTGACGTGGCCTTTTATGTTGAGCCCAAAACCAGCTTAGATGATGAAGCTCAATGGCGTGGTACTTCGGTTTATTTCCCTAGCCGTGTCATTCCTATGCTCCCTGAGCATCTGTCGAATGGTCTCTGCTCACTGAAACCAAAAATCCCTCGTCTCT
Organism: Gammaproteobacteria bacterium; assembly: GCA_029253965.1. GTDB lineage: Bacteria > Pseudomonadota > Gammaproteobacteria > UBA4575 > UBA4575 > UBA4575. The sequence continues at coordinate 2,539 of JAQWYM010000024.1, read as the reverse complement.
CTCTAGTCTGTGAAATGCAGATCTCGCGAGAAGGCATACTCGGTGCACATAGCTTCTATAAAGCAGTCATTCAGTCACATGCACGCCTAACCTATACCGAAGTTGCTGCAGCCGTATGCAGTGGTGATCGTGAGGCGCGTGAAAACATTGGTGAGCTATGTGCTGACCTTGATAATCTTTACCTACTCTATAAAGCCTTCTTAAAGTCACGTACAGAACGGGGCGCTATTGAGTTTAATACGACTGAGACCAAGATTGATTTTGGTCCTGATCAAAAAATTGAGCGTGTTTACCCTTATATCCGTAATGATGCTCACCGTATTATTGAAGAGTGCATGATCACCGCTAATGTTGCGGCTGCGCGTTTCCTCAGTAAACATAAGTTCCCGGCACTCTATCGTGTGCATGAAGGCCCAGCCGAGACCAAGATTACAGAACTACGTAGTCTCTTAAAACTATTGGGGCTAACACTGGGTGGCGAAGATGAGCCAGCACCGGCAGATTATGCCAAGCTACTCATTGATATCAGTCGTCGACCAGACGATAGCTGGCTTGAAACCGTTTTGTTACGTTCTCTAAAGCAGGCTGTCTACGCCCCAGAGAATGTTGGGCACTTTGGTCTATCACTTGATTACTATGCGCATTTCACCTCACCGATTCGACGTTATCCGGATCTCGTGGTGCATCGTGCGATCAGTCATATTCTGCAGAAAAAAGATAAGGCTAGCTTTACTTACACCCCTGATGAGCTCACTAAGCTGGGTGAACATTGTTCTATGACTGAACGTCGCGCTGATGAAGCCACGCGTGATGCAATGAACTTTTTAAAGTGTGAGTATGCCCAAGATAAATTAGGTCAGCAGTTTGTTGGCACCATTACCAGCGTTACCGCCTTTGGCTTATTTATCGAGTTAGGGGATATGTATATTGAAGGTCTACTGCATATCAGCGCACTGCGTGATGACTATTATAACTTTGATCCAGTACGCTTCACTCTGGTTGGTGACATCAGTGCTAAGCGTTATCGCCTCGGTGACAAGGTTGATGTGGTTATTGCTCGTGTTGATCTGGACGAACGCAAAATCGACTTGGTACTCGCCAATCAGGATGAGTTGCAACAGCGACCGAAGCGAACCAAGAAAGAGAGTGGTAAGGGCAGCAAATCATCGGATGAAGACCGCCCGAGAGCTAAAAAGAAAGCCGGCGCTAAAAGGAAGCCACGCTCGAAGAAACCCAGCCCAGCTGAGTAGCCTAGCCCTCGATTGTGGCAGGTCATACATACTTTAAAGAAAAGACATCATGAGCAAGACTGAAACACTGCCCGGCATACACACGGTTGCCACCCTACTCAATCGTCAGCCTGAGCGAGTGCAGTCGCTGTGGTTAGAACAAAACAAGAAAAACCCACGCGTTGAAGCCTTAATCAGTCAGGCCAAGACGCTGGGTATCGCAGTACAACCGGTGCAACGCGATAAACTAGATAAAATCTGTGAAGGCAGCCAGCATCAAGGCATTGCCGCCGTTTGTCTGCCAACACCGTTACTCGATGAGTTTGATTTACTGCAACAGGTCGAGCAGTCCGATAAAGCCGTGCTGCTGCTGGTCTTAGATGAGGTCAGCGATCCTCAAAACTTAGGGGCCATCTTACGTACTGCTGACGCAGCTGGAGTTGATGCGCTGTTAATGCCGCAACGCAACAGTGCCCCACTGACACCCGCAGCGCATAAAATTGCTTGCGGAGGTTCAGTCACTGTCCCCATCGTCAGAACGACTAATTTAGCGAGACACTTAGAAGCCCTGAAAAAGCTGGGTGTGTGGCTGGTCGGTGCCAATGGTGAGTCAGACCAAAGCCTATATAAGGCTAATCTTAGCCTACCTACCGCACTGGTTATGGGCGCAGAAGGCCAAGGTCTGCGCCGCCTCACCCGCGAAACCTGTGACCACCTCTGCGCATTACCGATGTCGGGCGTGGTTGAGAGTTTAAATGTCTCCACAGCCAGCGCCCTGTTCCTCTATGAAGCAGTGCGCCAGCGCCAAAACTAGCGGATTCTGCAAAAATTAGAGCCGTGCTTACTTTGCCGCTGGAAAACGAGTAAATAGCTCGCTAGAAAGCCAAACAAGTTGATTGAATCTTAGTCACCCCTCGCGTACACTTCGGCGCTCTCGTGTGCTGATCAGTTCAGCATACTATTACAATTTGACAGCGCTGCCTTGCTTTACCAGTGAACCTGGAAAGCCAAGACCAAAAGGAGCTTATATGCGACATTACGAAATCGTATTCTTGGTCCATCCTGACCAGAGTGAACAAGTATCGGCCATGGTCGATCGCTACAAGACAATGATTGAAGCCGGTAATGGCAAAATCCATCGTGTCGAAGACTGGGGTCGTCGTATCCTAGCTTACCCAATCAACAAAATTCTAAAAGCACACTACGTGTTGATGAATATTGAAACTAATCAAGAAACATTGGATGAGTTAACCAGTGCTTTCCGTTTCAATGACGCCGTACTGCGTCAAATGACGTTAGTCTGCAAAGAA
>JAQWYM010000023.1 GCA_029253965.1 Gammaproteobacteria bacterium | reverse complement strand
CGACAATGGCGGACTGTCTAATAAATTATTATATTTTAGATAGTGATCGACTTCGCGAAAGAGCCATGGACGACCCTGTGCTGCACGCCCGTCCATGGACGACCCTGTGCTGCACGCCCGAGCATAATCGCATCTGCGTTAGTGAATGCCAAGACCTTTTTCGCTTTCTCTGGACTGGTAATATCGCCATTAGCAGCAACTGGAATGCTAACCTGTTGTTTAATTAAGCGAATGGTTTCGTACTCAGCCTCACCAAAAAAACGACAGGCGCGTGTGCGTCCATGCACTGCAAGCATTTGAATACCACACTCTTCGGCGATCTGGGCAATGCGTACCCCATTTCGATGATCAGGATCACTGCCGGTTCTAATCTTTAAGGTCACCGGCACATCAACGGCAGCAACGACACTGGCTAATATCTCTGCCACCAAAGATTCATTAGCCAGTAAGGCTGATCCAGCAGCGACCTTGCAGACTTTCTTTGCTGGGCAGCCCATATTAATATCGATAATATCAGCGCCATGCTCAGCATTAAGTTGTGCGGCATAAGCCAACTGCTTGGGGTCAGAGCCGACAATTTGTATCGAGCGTGGACTGGGTTCATCGAGGTGAATGCGACGCAGTCGAGATTTATCTGAATTCCACAACTGAGTATTCGAGGTGAGCATTTCTGAAACGGTGTATCCCGCACCCAGACGCCGACATAGCTTGCGGAAGGTGACATCAGTCACTCCAGCCATAGGTGCCAGGATCAATGCATTATCAAGCTCATGTCGACCAATCTTCATATGTGCTCAACTGCGATGGGGTAAAGGGTAGACATAAAATCAGTGTAACAAGGCTGGCTGAGGGATAACAAATGCTTGCTATAAAGCCAATGAGTTACTTCAGTTTATAAGCGATACGTGCCCAATCTTCCTCTATTTTAACTGAAACCAACTCGAAATATTCACTGTAGGCTGATTTTATATCGGCCACTTGGCTGTTTAAAATACCTGACAGGATAAGCTCACCTTTTGGCAGCAGCTGGGCAATAAATTGATCACGCAGTTCGAGTAAAGGGCCGGCAAGGATATTAGCCATCACCACTGAAAAACGTTGCCCAGTAATCGCACTGGCAGTCGTGACGCAGACCTGCTCAGCACTGATCTCGTTAGCCGCACGATTTTGTTCAGTCGCCGTCAATGCCTGTGGATCAATATCAATTGCAACCACGGGCATAGCCCCCAACTTAGCAGCGGCGAGGGCAAGAATGCCGCTGCCACAACCAAAATCTAAGACGCTAACTTGGGCAAGGTCTTGTGCACCTAACCAATGCAGGCAGAGGTCTGTGGTTGGGTGTTTGCCGGTGCCAAAGGCGAGTCCAGGATCAAGCTTCAAACTCATGCCTTCAGGCTCAGGATTATCCTGCCACGAAGGATAAACCCAGAGCTTGCCATAACGCTTGGCATTAAATTGCTGTTGGAACTTTGCTTGCCAATCCGTTTCATCAATTGTTTCTAAGAGTACCTGCGTGCCAACATGAGCATGATGAGCGAGTGCTTTAATACTCAGCTCAGCCGCTACTAACTGTTCAAACAAGGCGCTGATATAAAGTTTTGGCCAGAGCGGATGCTCACCAATAGGCGGTTCAAAAATAGGGTTTGATACTCCATCCTCTTCTAAGCAGAGACTAAGGGCACCACAGGATAGGAGCAGAGCTTCCACCTCATCTAAGGCGGAAGCATCGAGTTGAACACGTAATTGTTGCAAGATAGTCCCTAGTTTTTTTCAGCAAGTAGACGTTCTAGATAATGGATATCAAAGCCGCCTTCAACAAAGCCAGGGTCGGCCATCAATCTTGCTTGTAATGGGATATTAGTCTTGATGCCATCGATGACCATCTCTTGCAATGCACCTAACATACGTTGCACAGCAATCTCACGAGTGTCACCGTGAGTGATTAATTTGCCGATCATTGAATCGTAGTTAGGTGGCACGCGATAGCCACTATAAATATGTGAGTCGACACGTACACCAGGGCCACCCGCTGAATGAAAGTGAGTGATGGTGCCAGGGCTTGGAATGAAGCTATCCGGATCTTCTGCATTCAAACGACATTCGATAGAGTGACCATTTAATTTAATGTCCTCTTGGCGTATTGTCATTTCTTCACCCGCAGCAATCAATAATTGTTGTTTTACAATATCGATACCGGTGATGAATTCAGTGACTGGATGTTCGACCTGCACACGTGTATTCATTTCGATGAAATAAAATTCACCATTCTCATACAAGAACTCGAAGGTGCCAGCGCCACGATAATTAATCAGTTTACATGCATCGGTACATTGCTTGCCGATCATCTCACGTAGCTCTTGGCTTAAACCCGATGCAGGTGCTTCTTCAATAACCTTCTGATGACGACGCTGCATCGAGCAATCACGCTCGCCTAGATAAATCGCATTGCCATGAGTATCCGCTAACACCTGAATTTCAATATGACGCGGTGTTCCTAAAAACTTTTCCATATAAAGCGTGCCATTATTAAAGGCCGCAGTGGCTTCTGCGCGTGTTAGCGTGATGGCATCAGCGAGCTCATCTTGGGTATGCACGACACGCATACCACGACCGCCACCACCGCCGGCTGCCTTAACAATAATTGGATAACCGATAGACTCGGCCAGTGCCGCATTGCTTGAGAGGTTTTCACCTAATGGCTCAGGGCTGCCCGGGACACAGGGAACCCCCGCTTCTTGCATCGCTTTTTTCGCAGCGATCTTATCACCCATCTGGCGAATAGTTTCTGCGCGTGGACCAATAAAAATAAAACCACTGGTTTCACAGCGTTCAGCAAAGGCTTCATTCTCAGAGAGAAAACCATAGCCAGGATGAATCGCAGTGGCATCGGTTAGCTCTGCAGCGCTAATGATCGCTGGAATATTTAAATAGCTATCTGTTGATGGTGCTGGGCCTATACAAACTGACTCGTCGGCTAATTTAACGTGCTTTAAATCGCGATCTACATCAGAGTGTACGGCAACGGTTTTGATACCTAACTCACGGCAGGCGCGCAAGATGCGTAATGCAATCTCGCCGCGGTTGGCAATAACAACTTTTTCTAACATGCGTACTCGATAGGGTGGTTTTATTCGATGATGAACAGTGGCTGACCAAACTCAACGGGTTGGCCATTTTCAGCCACCATTTGTTTGATGACACCTGACTTGTCGGCTTCAATTTGATTGAGCATCTTCATTGCCTCAATAATGCAAAGCGTATCGCCTTCTTTAACGCTCTTGCCGATTTCGACAAAAGGCGCGGAGCCGGGTGAAGGTGCTTCATAAAAAGTACCCACCATAGGTGAGGTTACCGTGTGACCGCTGACTTCTGGAGCGGATTCAACTACAGCCACGGGTGCGGCAGCTGGCGCAGCTGCTGCTGGCGCCATCTGCGGTGCATACTGCATCTGTGGCATAGTCATACTTGGGCCATTACGGCTGATGCGAACTGACTCTTCACCTTCTTTAATTTCAATTTCTGAGATACCTGATTCTTCCAGTAGCTCAATGAGTTTTTTGACTTTGCGTATGTCCATAATTAGCGCTCTATTTTTAAGATTTAAGTTGTTGGTCTGCAGCGTTGAGAGCTAAACGGTAACCGTTAGCACCCAAGCCTGAAATTAAACCGACCGCGATATCAGATAGATATGAATGTGCGCGGAACTCTTCACGTGCAAAGACGTTAGAGAGGTGTATTTCAATAAAGGGGATGGCGACACCTAAGAAGGCATCACGCAGGGCGATACTGCTGTGGGTGAACGCCCCAGGGTTGATTACAATGAAGCTGACGCCGTCTGTTTTTGCAGCATGGATAGCATCGATCAAGGTGTGTTCAGCGTTGCTTTGGCAATGCGCAAGCTGGTGCCCTAAGCTGCTGGCGTAGTCAGTCGCATCAGCGACGATCTCGTCTAGGGTGGTAGTGCCATAGACTTCAGGCTCGCGGCTGCCCAGTAAATTTAAATTGGGACCATTCAGTAAGAGAATTTTACTCATAACTTCGGTGAATTACCCTCGATTGGTCGTTAAATAAGCGGTAAAGCAGTGCTGCTACCTGATTGTGGCAATTCTGACGTAAAACAGCCTAGCTGTCTAGTTGTTAGCATGATAGCAGACATTATCTAGGTATTAACCGAAGTTAAACGAATTTTACGGATTAAGTCAGGTCTATGCTGGTCAATCTGCACAGAAACGCTTTAAAACTGTGCTTTTAAGCCTTCTAGGTGGCTTAAAAAGTCGTCTTTATTAATAAAACCGACGATACGATAGGGGCGCAATTCGGAGCCGCTACGGTCAAAAAATAACAGACCGGGAGGGCCAAACAGGGATAATTCTTTGAGCATCGCGTTATCAACGGCGTCATTGGCGGTCACATCTGCCTTGAGAATGACAAAATCACGCAGCGCGCTGTGGACTTCGGCATGATTAAAGGTGAAAGCTTCCAACTCTTTGCAGGCGATACACCAGTCAGCGTACATGTCTAGCATGACGGGCCGCTTTGCGGCGGCGGCTAAGGCCAATTCCTGCTGCAATCCCTGCATGCCTTTGACGTATTTAAAACTTAGCGCTTTGCGCTCTACTGTTGAGCCCGTTATCGAGTTACTGCTGAGGCCGGCCAAGGGCTGCAATAGCTTCTGATTGCCAGCGCTAGCACCGACTAATAAAGCACTGCCGTATATAAGGAGTATCCAAGCGAGGCTTTGGCGTAGTCGAAGTGAGTTGCTTGGCGCTTCAATGCTGCGCTGGAAAACACCCAAAAATACGGCACAGCCGATGAGTAAACCACCTGATAGCGCAAGAATAACCACCGCAGGATAGACGCGATCAACAAACCAGATAGCCAGTGCCAGCAGCATCACACCAAAGACGGCTTTAATCGGCTCCATCCAGGCGCCTGCTCGTGGCAAATATTTACCCGCTGAAGTACCAATCAATAATAGTGGCAAGCCCATGCCCATACTCAGTGAGAATAGGGCTAGACCACCGACCCAAGGATCACCGCTTTCAGCAATATAAAGGAGGGCACCGATTAAGGGGGCGGTAACGCAGGGCCCAACTATCAAGGCGGATAAAAAGCCCATGATGGCGCTACCAACAAAGCTTCCTGATGCCTGTTGGCCACTTAATGCATTGATACGAGACTGCAGAGCTGCCGGCACCTGTAACTCATAGAGGCCAAACATCGATAAGGAAAGCAGTACAAAAACGACGGCAAAGGCACTGATAATCCAAATATCTTGGAACCATGCCTGAATGTTGGCACCGGTCATGCCGACCAAAACACCAGCAATGGTGTAGGTTAGCGCCATCGCCAAGACATACACCAAAGACAGGCTAAAGCCACGACTGGCACTGAGTTTGTCACCTTGCCCTGCAATAATGCTGGAAAGAATCGGTATCATCGGGAAGACACAGGGGGTCAGCGCCAAGAGCAAGCCAGCAAGGAAAAACCAAGTAACCGTCCAGCCTAAGCCTTTTTGTTTCAACTGCTCAGCAATAGAACCCTGTTCTGATTGTTCTAGAGCAGTAGGTTTCATCTTGCTGGCGCCAGCGTTAGTCTCAGTAATGGCAGAATTTAAAGTATTGTCAGCAAGAGTCAGCTGGAAGGTCTTAGTCACGGGTGGGTAGCAGAGGCCAGCATGCGCACAGCCCTGATAGCTCACCAGCAGTTCAAAAGTTGCAGAGGCGCTGTTGACGCGACTGAATGCCGTTAAGCCATCCTCATAAATCTCGACATCACCAAAATATTCGTCAGTCTTGCTCTTGCTGACGGGCAGCGTTAGCGGGCTGAGTGTTACATCCAGTTGTTCGGTTGTGATTGATAGCTTGTCTCTGTAAAGGTAGTAACCCTCACTAATCTGCCAATCAATCTGAATTTGGTTTTCCTGACTGAGGTAGGCATCGACCTGAAAAGCCTCATCTACCGGTAGAAATTCATTCTCGCCACCCAATAGTTGAATCGCTGAGGCTGAATTCGTCAATACTAGAACAGCAACCAGCAATAAGCTAAAGGGTAAGGCTAGCAGGGTGAATTTGGACTGACTTGTTGTTTTAACCACAAATAATACTCTTGCATGATGGCATCAGTTTTGATGCAAATTAGCTCTGGCACATCATAAGGGTGCCGCTCTTTAATGAACACTGTTAGTGAAGAATACTGCGAGCTGAGTGTTTTCATCAGCAGTAAGCATTCATTTTCCTCGCAGATCTCATCCTGCCAGCGATAGATAGACCAGATTGACGGTAAAATGTTGCAACAGGCGACCAAGCGCGATTCCACTAAGGCTGTTGCCAGTGCCTTGGCCTGCACTGTGTCAGCAAGGTTGGTCATCACCAGAATCGTTGGATCATCAGTGCTTTTTTGCATCAGTTTAGTCTGCGCTCTTGTATTTCAAAAAGTCATCCCCATATTAGTAGCCAAGCATTAAGGTTTGTTGGTGATTCGAGATGACTAAGTTTCCACTAGTCACTGCATTATTCATTGCAGTGCCACTAATTGAAATCTATTTATTCACAGTTGTGGGCGCCGCGGTTGGCGGTTTATCAACTGTGGTTCTCGTTATTCTAACAGCCATGATCGGAGTTTCACTGCTGCGAGCACAGGGTTTACAGACTCTGGCGCGATTGCAACAGCAGGCGGCGCAGGGGCAGCTACCTGCCGACACCTTGTTTGAGGGTGCCGCTCTTTTACTGGGTGGGGTATTACTGCTAACCCCTGGTTTTATGACTGACAGCCTAGGCTTTTTGTGTCTGCTACCAACGACACGGAAACGTCTGATTCAGAGTTTATTGCGTTATTGCATGCAAAAGAGCTCAGTTCAGTTTAACTCGACGGCTGCATATACAGCCAAAAGTGAACAATCTAGTCGTGATAATGACGTTCTAGAGGGTGAGTTTCGGGTTAAAGATGACGATAAGGATCAGCGGCCCTAGGCGAGCGCAGTTGTTGACATAGAAAGTTGACTCCGTATCATTGGCACTCTTCTTAGGGGAGTGCTAGCAAGTTACTTAACCTATTAATAATTCTAGATTTTAAATCGATATATTGGGAGATACACGCTATG
>JAQWYM010000012.1 GCA_029253965.1 Gammaproteobacteria bacterium | reverse complement strand
TTAAAATTGAGCGGCGAAGCCCTGATGGGTGAGTGTGATTACGGGATTGATCCACAGGTGATTTCTCGAGTTGCAACAGAGATTGTTGAGTTGCTTGAGATGAAGGTACAGGTTGCTGTTGTTATCGGCGGCGGTAATATATTCCGTGGCGCGGGTCTAGCAGAGGGTGGTATTGATCGTGTAACCGGTGATCAGATGGGGATGTTAGCAACTGTTATTAACAGTCTTGCATTACAAGACGCCCTAGAAAGTCAGGGTGCTAACAGCCGCGTCATGTCAGCTATTCAAATTAATGAGGTCTGTGAGGACTACATTCGACGTCGCGCTGTACGTCATCTGGAAAGAGGACGAGTTGTCGTTTTTGCCGCAGGCACAGGCAATCCCTTCTTTACCACAGATTCAGCAGCCAGTTTGCGTGCAACAGAGATCGATGCCGAACTGATGCTCAAGGCGACGAAAGTTGATGGCGTTTACGATGCTGATCCAATGAAAAATCCAGACGCTAAAATGTATAAGCAGCTGAGTTATGATCAGGTATTGCGCGATGACTTACAGGTGATGGATGCTACTGCCATTGTCATGTGTCGAGATAATAATATTCCTTTGCGTGTATTTAACATGTTCCATGCTGGCGACCTTAAGCGTATCGCTCTAGGTGAAGATGTTGGCACCTTAGTTTCAGGTAACAAGTGATGATTGAAGAGATTAAAAAAGACGCGAATACGCGCATGAGTAAGAGCGTTGAAGCGCTGAAAGTAGAGTTAACAAAGATTCGAACTGGCCGCGCTAACGTGAGCTTACTCGATCACGTTATGGTCGATTACTATGGTTCAGATGTGCCGCTTAATCAGGCCGCTAATATCAGTGTTGATGATGCCCGTACTTTAGCTGTTTCGCCATGGGAGAAAACTATGGTGCCGGCGATTGAGAAGGCGATTATGAACTCAGACATGGGTCTGAATCCAGTGACCACAGGTGAGCTCATTCGTGTGCCTTTGCCGGCCCTAACAGAAGAAAGGCGCCGTGATTTCGTCAAGCTAGTGCGTGCAGAAGCGGAGCAAGCTCGAGTGGCTATTCGCAATATACGCCGTGATGCTAATGGTGATCTCAAAGAGCTGACCAAAGAAAAAGAAATCTCAGAAGATGATGAGCGTGGTTCTTTAGAAGTGGTACAAAAACTTACGGATAGTTTTATTAAAAATATTGATGAAGTACTTACAGCTAAAGAAAAAGAGCTGATGGAAGTTTAATCCCCTTGAAGGCCTTAACTTTTTTACTGCAGTCTTATTAACTATGGCAAAAGCTAAAACACTACCAACACATGTTGCTGTGGTAATGGATGGGAATGGACGCTGGGCGAGTAAACGTTTACTCCCCCGCACTGTTGGCCATCGGCAGGGTGCGAAAGCTAGCCGTAAGATTATTGAAGCCTGTCTTAAGAAAAATATAAAATACCTGACCCTGTTCGCCTTCAGTAGCGAAAACTGGAAACGTCCGCAAGAAGAAGTGCGGACGCTCATGGAACTCTTCCTTTCATCCTTAGAGAATGATGCCGAAACCTTGTATCAACAGGGGATAAAGGTGCGTTTTATTGGTGGTCGCACACAGTTCAGTGCACAACTGTGTGAGCTTATTGAAAAGACTGAAAGGCTGACCGAAGGCAATGATAGAATGTTGTTGAGTATCGCCATTGACTACAGTGGTCGCTGGGATCTAATGCAAGCCAGTAAACAACTATGCAAGCAAGCGCATCTGCTGAATTTAAATGTCGATGAGCTTGATGAAGCTGCCTTGGAAAAATATCTTTCAACCTATCCACTCCCTGATCCTGATCTCTTCATTCGTACTGGTGGTGAACAGCGCATTAGTAACTTTCTTATTTGGCAGTTAGCCTATACTGAGCTCTACTTTAGCGACACGCTATGGCCAGACTTCGATGCTAAGGATCTAGAGCTCGCGCTGGCTAGTTATACGATACGCAAGCGTCGCTATGGGCTAGTGCCTGAACAAATTGAGACTTAGTATGTTGCGTCAACGAATTATCACCGGTCTTATTCTCGCGCCTTTGCTGTTGTCTGCGCTGCTGTGGATGCCGAGTCAGCCATTGGCTCTCTTATTAGCGGTATTTGCCGTTATCGGCGCCTGGGAATGGGCTGTTATGGTGCTGCGTAAGACAAGTGCTAAGGTCGCTTTCGTCGCCGTATGTGCTGGTTTCATGGGTTTTGTTTATTACTGGCTGACTGCTGAGCATCATCATTTATTGATGCTTATCATGAGTATCTACTGGGTCTTCGCGCTGATTTTGCTAAGTGTCTATGAATCAAATTGGTTAGGTAGCCCTATGCTGCGTTCCTTCCTTAAGCAGAGTGGTTATTTTATTATCGTTAGCGGTTGGTTGGCCTTAATCATGCTGCATCGAATTGATGCCAGCTTACTGCTCTATTTTTTCCTCTTGATCTGGGTGGCTGATATTGCTGCTTATTTTTCAGGTAAACGTTTCGGTCGTAATAAGCTGGCGCCTGAGCTCAGCCCAGGTAAAACCAAAGAAGGTGTTCTAGGGGCTCTGCTTGGAACAATGGTATTCGCTGTTCTGGCGGCACAATGGTTTGAATATAACGTCATCAGCTCAGTTTATTTTGTGTTGCTGTCGATCTTTAGCGCACTGATATCGGTGGTCGGTGATTTGTTTGAGAGTCTCTTAAAACGTAATGCTGGAGTGAAAGACAGTGGTTCACTATTCCCTGGTCATGGGGGTGTCTTGGATCGCATCGACAGTCTACTTGCCGCAGCACCAGGTTTTGTCTTGGGTCTGACGTGGCTTTGATCATGGCGCCGCAAGAAAAAATAACTGGGGTCGCTATTCTGGGTTCAACAGGAAGCGTTGGGCGCAGCACTCTAGAGGTTATTGCCTGTAACCCTGAGCGCTTTAATGTCATTGCTCTAAGTGCACATCAGTCGATCGATTTATTGTTACAACAGGTGATCCAATTCAAGCCACAGTATGTGGTTGTGACTGATGCGGTGGCCGCAGCAAAATTTAGCCTCAAGCTAAAAAACTTAAGTGATAGCCCGGAGCTACTCTCTGCTGAAAATGGTCTTGTCGAGGTGGTGCAGTTAGACGTCGTTGATAGTGTGATGGCGGCTATTGTCGGTGCGGCTGGCTTGGCCTCGACCTTAGCGGCAGCTGAGGCGGGTAAAAATGTACTGCTCGCGAATAAAGAAGCCTTAGTCATGGCTGGCGAATTGTTAATCACTGCTGCCGCTGAAAGTGGCGCTAAACTGTTACCGATTGATAGCGAACATAATGCGGTATTACAGTGTCTAGCTAACCAATCTAGCTCTGATCTTATGCGTGGGGTTGAGCACATCACACTAACTGCCTCAGGCGGCCCATTTCTAAAGACACCGTTGCAACAGCTGGCTAGCGTTACACCAGAACAAGCCTGTGACCACCCGAACTGGGATATGGGGCGCAAGATTTCAGTGGATTCAGCAACAATGATGAATAAGGGGCTGGAGGTTATTGAAGCTTGTTTCTTGTTTGATCTAAACGCGGATCAAGTGAAGGTGCTGATCCATCCACAATCCTTGGTCCATGCCCTCGTGAGTTATTGTGATGGGTCAGTTCTAGCTCATCTAGGGCAGCCGGATATGTGTGTGCCGATCGCACATGCTCTAGGCTGGCCACAACGCATCCACTCAGGCGTGGCGGCATTATCTCTAGCAGACTGTGCCAACCTTGAGTTTTATGAGCCAGATGCAGAGCGTTTCCCCTGTCTTAACTTGGCTTTAGATGCCCAGCGACAAGGACAGGCGGCAACAATTGCCTTGAATGCAGCCAATGAGATTGCAGTCGCAGCTTTTCTCAAGTTGAGGATTGCTTATCAGGATATTTATAAAGTGGTTGCGAGCATCGTCAAGCAACAGCAAGCAGTTAAAATTGTGACTATTGAAGATGTCTTTGATGTCGATAAAGATGCCCGCTATAAAGCCGAATGTCTGATTGCTAGTGGCCTCTAGAGTGAGACAATAATGTTAGTTTGGATAGGAAGACTATGAATACAGTGCTAATCAGTATCGCTTCTTTTATTGTGGCTATCAGTGTGATTGTCACCATTCATGAGTTGGGCCATTATTTGGCTGCACGGCTCTTAGGCGTCCGTGTGCTGCGTTTTTCTGTTGGTTTTGGTAAGCCACTATGGCGCCATGTCTCACGCCGCAGTGGCATTGAGTATGTTCTTGCCGCTCTACCCTTAGGCGGTTACGTGAAGATGCTTGATGAGCGTGAGGGCACGGTTGAAGATAAAGACCTCGCTTTCACTTTTAATCGAAAGCCAGTGGCCTCACGATTTGCCATCGTAGTGGCAGGGCCTATATTCAACTTCCTTTTAGCGATAATTGCTTATCTGATGATGTATGTGGTTGGAGTGCAGGGGTTTAAAGCAGAGATTGGAGCCACTATTGAAGGTAGCCCCGCTTATGTTGCCGGCCTGCGTTCTGGTGACGAGATCGTCCGTGTTAACAGTGTAGACGTAAAGACATGGGAAGAGGCTGGGATTGCACTGATTGATCAAGCCTTAAGTCATGGTGTAGTTGGTGTCACCACGCGTGATACAAACGGCTTTGAGGCCGAGGTGATTATGGATTTAAGCGATACTCAGGCCTTATTAGATGAGGGTATGGCTCTGGATAAGATGGGGATTAAGCCATGGCGTGCGACGTTGCCAGCTGTATTAGGTGAGCTGACAGCAGACGGCGCAGCGCAGGCTGCTGGTCTGCAGCAAAAGGATCGTATTTTAGCTGTTGATGGTCAGACGATTAAAGATTGGGGGCACTGGGTTGAGGTGATACGGCAACATCCGGGTCAGGAATTGAGCGTTCAAGTTGAACGTGCGGGTCGTCAACAATCACTAGTATTAACGCCCGATTTCGCGCCTGATAGCCAACTGCCTCAGGGACGTATTGGCGTTTATCCATGGTTAGGTGAAAATGATGCCGAGCGCGAGCGAATTAAAGATGAAATAATGGCGCATCAGGTGACGGTTATATATGCTCCTTTTGAAGCATTGCAAAAAGGGATGTCAAAAACGCTTGATATGAGCGTGTTGACCATTAAACTACTGGCTAAGCTTGTGGTTGGTGAAGCGTCGCTAAAAAACATTAGCGGGCCTATATCGATTGCGGAATACGCAGGTTTATCAGCACAGTTAGGCTTGGCGACATTCTTGGGCACTTTGGCTATTATCAGTATTAGTATCGGTGTTCTCAATTTATTACCGATTCCGATGTTGGATGGTGGTCATTTAATGTACTATTGCATTGAGATAGTAAAGGGTAGTCCTGTCTCAGAAGGTATTCAGATTTATGCCCAGCAGCTAGGCATTGTTCTTCTTGCCAGCTTGATGCTGGTGGCTTTCTATAATGATTTTCAACGGTTACTTGGCTAACAGTTGTGATAACGACTAACTAGTCTAACAAAGCGATTAAAATTAACGTGATCAAAACCATTATCAAAGCCAGCTTGGCCTGTCTGCTTATATTCGGAGTAGCGCAAGCGGAGTCTTTTAAGGTTCGCGACATCGTTCTACAGGGTCTTGAAAGGATCTCCCCAGGAACTGTTTTCACCTATTTACCCGTTAAAGTCGGTGACACGTTCTCCAATGCCGATTCGGCAATAGTTATTAAAGAATTGTATAAAACTGAGCTGTTCAATGACATTAGTTTGGGTCAGGACGGTGATGTTCTGATTGTTGTACTTGAAGAGCGACCGGGTATCGCTAGTCTGAAGATTGTCGGTAATAAAGATATTGCGGATGAGCAACTGATTGAAAGTCTGGCTGATATTGGTATTGCACCAGGTCGAGTTTTGAATCGTTCAGTACTCGGACGCTTAGAGAATGAGCTGCTGCAGCAATACTTTTCACGCGGTAAATACAGTGTGCAGATGAAAACGGAGATGACGGAACTAAGTCGTAATCGGGTTGATATCGAGATACAGATTTCAGAAGGTGAGGCCGCTGAGATTCGCGGTGTCAATATTATTGGTAATCAGGTCTATGAAGATAAAGAACTTAAAGAATCTTTTGAGTCGGGAATCAAACCCTGGTGGAAACCATTATCTGATAACGAGAAATACTCGAAGCAACGCCTTCAGGCAGACCTTGAAAAGCTTCGTTCTAAATATCTGAATACAGGCTATCTAAATTTTAACGTAGCCTCGACACAGGTTTCTATTTCACAGGATAAAAAAGATATTTTCATCACCGTTAATGTTGATGAGGGTGATCAGTATAAAATTAAAGAAATTAAGCTGGCGGGTACTTTTGTTGTTGCAAAAGAAGAGCTTGAAAGCAAGTTGCTGGCAACAACAGAACAGTTTTTCTCGCGCGCAGAGGTAGTGGCCTCAGCAGAAGCGATTAAGAATCGTCTCAGTGAAGATGGTTATGCTTTTGCCCGCGTCAATCCAGTGCCTGATGTAAATGAGGAAGATAAGACAGTTGTTCTAACCTTCTTTATCGATCCCGGTAAGCGCGTCTATGTGCGTAGAATAAATATCACAGGAAATGATTACAGTCGCGATGAAGTCTATCGCCGTGAGCTTCGCCAGATGGAAGGCGGTTGGTTCTCACAGACAGGCATTGAAGCCTCTAGACGTAGAGTTCAGCGCTTAGCTTTTGTCGAGTCAGTCGAGTTTGAGACCATCCGTATCCCTGGTGCTGATGACATGGTCGATATTAACATGACGGTGGCTGAGCGATTAGCAGGTAGTTTTACTATTGGTGCCGGTCTTTCTGATAGTCAGGGCGCGGTGATTACCACGAGTCTTTCTCAAGAAAACTTCTTAGGTACGGGTAAGTCTGTTGCATTCAGTATTAATACTAGTAAGGTCAATACGGTTTATGACGTGAGCTATAATGATCCGTATTACACGATTGACGGTGTTAATCGCGGCTATGGTTTTAGCTACATTTCGACAGATGCAAAAGAAGCGGATATTTCAGATTACAACTCTGATCAGATTAGTATGCGTACGAACTACGGTATTCCACTGACAGAAGAGGATCGTATCGGTGCTACTGTAGAGTTACGTAAAACTAAGATTACCAAGGGTTCGGATGCTTCTGATGAGATCGATGAGTTCCTTAAAGATAATGGCAGTGATTTCATTAATCTGAGTATAAGCTCTTACCTCAGCCACGATTCACGAAATAGACGTGTTTTTGGTACAGAAGGCTTTTATCAGCGAGGAGGTGTAGAATTATCGGTACCGTATAGTGATGTTGAATACTATAAGCTAGATTATAAGAATATATTTCTTTACCCTCTAACGGATATATTTACTATCTCAGCGCGTTCAAATATCGGCTATGGTGACGCTTATGGTTCGACCACAGATTTACCGTTCTTTGAAAAATACCGTGCGGGTGGTTCGTCATCAGTACGTGGTTATAAGGCGAATAGTTTAGGGCCCAGAGACTCTGCAGATCGAGCCTTTGGTGGTAATCTTAAAACAACAGCTGGACTCGAAGTTTTCTTTCCAGTTCCTGCATTGGCAGACTCAAAAAGTTTCCGTTTGGGAGTGTTTACAGATATTGGTAACGTATACGAAGAAGTCGAAGAATTTAAGATCAGTGAACTACGCGGTAGTTA
Source organism: Gammaproteobacteria bacterium (assembly GCA_029253965.1). GTDB lineage: Bacteria > Pseudomonadota > Gammaproteobacteria > UBA4575 > UBA4575 > UBA4575. The sequence goes on along the minus strand of JAQWYM010000012.1, from coordinate 31,870 downwards.
TGGCATGGAACTTAATATGATTACAGGTTTGGGTGGGATTTCACTGTCCTTCTCAAGCGCATATAACGATGAAGAAAATGACAAAACTGAATCATTTCAGTTTGAATTTGGCACAAGCTTTTAAAGCAGGAGCATAAAATTGAATACCAAGAAAATCGTCAGTACTTTCCTTGCTGCAACACTTATGGTTGCGGGCACCGCATTGGCAGAGCCAAAACTAGGCTTTGTTAATATTGGTGAGATTATGGAGAAATCACCGCAGGCTGGTGCTGCACGCTCGTCGCTAGAGAAGGAATTTGCAGCTCGCGATAAGGGATTGACTGCGGCACGTGAAGCAGTTCTCAAGCTGGAAGAAAAACTCAATAATGATGGCAGTATCATGAGTGAAAGCAATCGCGTTAAGTTAGAGCGTGATGTCTTGAGTCAAAAGCGTGACTTCAATCGCATGCGTGACGAAATGCGTGAAGACTTCAATATTCGCCGTAACGAAGAATTAGGTGTGTTGCAGAAGAAGGTATACGAAGTAATTCAGCAGATTGCGACTAAAGAATCTTATGATTTGGTGCTGACACAGCCAGTCTTGTACGCAAGTCCAAGTATTGATATCACCGCAAGAGTGCTAGAGAAGTTAAGCTCGCAATAAGCAACTCTTATTGCTATATGGTGGCGTGACGGATTTATGCTGTCAGGCCGCTTTTTTGTAAGTACAGATAGGTTTGATTATGAGTAATAAAAGTAAACGGGTCGTACTTGCTAGGGGCAAAGAATGAGTGCAATGTCAGTTCAAGAGATAATGGATTGTCTACCGCACCGTTATCCATTTCTCTTATTGGACAGTGTTATCGAGTGTAATCATGGTGACTCGATTATTGCAAAGAAGAATGTCAGCATTAATGAGCCATTTTTCACGGGACATTTTCCTAGTACGCCAGTTTTTCCTGGTGTCTTAATCCTTGAAGCCTTAGCTCAGGCCTCTGGTGTGCTGGTTTTGAGTGATCCTGCCTTACGACCTGAAAAAAAGAGTTTATTTCTTTTTGTCGGTGTCGATGATGTCCGTTTTAAGCGCCCCGTGGTGCCAGGAGATCAGCTTATTCTCAAGTCTCGTATCTCACGAATGAAGCGAAATCTAGGCCTGTTTGAATGTTCAGCCTATGTTGATGATGAATTAGCCGCCAGTGGGCAGCTGAAGTGTATGTTTAAAGAGCTAGACGACTAACTCAGTCCTCTAGTTCAAGCGTACTCGGTAGCTAAGTCTGGTAGGCAATAGGAAACTCCTTGGCTGCAACCGCGGGCCAAGCCAACTCTCGCTATAACGTCATGGTAAAACAGGCCATTATTATCTACGCTGACGTCGAATTACTATCATAACAACGGCCAATCTATGTTATAAAAAAGCTATTCCAATCTGACAAGAACGGCATGAAGCCACAGCCTATATTAGTGATGCTACGACATAACAAGCAGATTGACCCTGAAGACCTTGAGGTCTCCTTACTCGCCTGTGCTGGTATAGACGAAGCAGGGCGTGGTCCACTCGCAGGTCCGGTTATTGCAGCCGCCGTTATTTTAGGTGATGGCTCTGACTGGTCTGAGGTGAATGATTCAAAAAAAATCAGCGAGAGTAAGCGAGAAACCTTATCCACCTATATCAAAAGTCACGCGCTAGCTTGGTCTATAGGCCGCGCTGAAGTGGCTGAAATTGATGATTTGAATATCTTGAATGCTAGTTTGCTGGCTATGCAGCGGGCCTTTTCTGGGCTTGATTGTAAGGCTGAACTGGTTTTGGTTGACGGTAACTTCAGTCCTGAATTTGACGTTCTATCCTACGCAGTAGTGAAAGGTGATCAGCGCGTTAAAGCTATTGCAGCCGCATCTATTATTGCTAAAGTGGCGCGTGATCAAGAAATGCGTGATCTTCATTTAGACTTTCCACTGTATGGCTTTGCTCAACATAAAGGCTATCCAAGCGCTAATCACCTCAGTGCACTCAAACAACATGGACCTTGTAGCCATCACCGCACTAGCTTTCGTCCGGTCCGTGAGTGTTTGCACAGTAAACATACCGACCAGATCGCATGAGTAGCCGTTTCATTCATCTGCGAGTGCATAGCGAATATTCCATCGTTGATGGCATCGTGCGCATTCCGACACTACTTGAAAAAGTCGTTGCCGATGCGATGCCGGCAGTGGCGCTAACCGATCAAACTAATCTGTTTGCACTGGTGAAGTTTTACCGTTCGGCGCTTGCGCGTGGTGTGAAACCAATCATTGGTGCTGATTTTTATGTGCGCCATGCTAAGCAACGTGAAAACTCGCGCCTGACACTGCTGTGCATGAATAATGTTGGCTACCGCAATATTACTGAACTGATCACCAAGGCTTACACTCATGGCCAGCAGAGTGGTCTGGCCTGTGTTGATCAGGAATGGGTCACTGAACATGCAGAAGGCCTGATTGCGATATCGGGTGGTCTGGCGGGTGAGCTTGGGCAATTACTGCTTAAAGACAAGCAAGAGCTTGCTGAGACTTACCTGAATGACTGCGCCAAGGTCTTTAAGGATCGTTTCTATATCGAGTTGCAACGCACTGGCCGAGACAAAGAAGAGATCTACAACCAGCGAGCCATAGCCTTAGCCAAGGCTCATAATATGCCTGTGGTTGCGACTAATGACGTGCGTTTTATTAGCACAGAAGAATTCGATGCGCATGAGGTGCGTGTCTGTATTAATCAAAGCCGTGTCCTCTCTGATCCTAGGCGTACGCATGCCTATAGCGAACAGCAATATCTGCGCTCGACAGCAGAGATGCTGCAGCTTTTTAGTGATGTGCCATCGGCATTACAAAATACCGTAGAAATCGCCAAACGCTGCAACGTCACACTTGAATTTGGAAATAATGTCCTACCAGAATTCCCAATTCCTGATGCAGTATCCACCGATGAATATCTCCGACAGCAATCCGATATAGGCTTGCAGAAGCGTTTAGATGCCGGCGGTATAGCAACCGAAATGTTGCCATTATCTGATTACCATAAACGATTAGAAATAGAGTTGGATGTTATTCAACGTATGGGCTATGCCGGCTACTTTCTTATCGTCTCTGACTTTACTCGCTGGGCGCGTGAGAATGATGTCCCAGTCGGGCCGGGACGTGGCTCAGGTGCCGGTTCTCTAGTCGCGTATGTCCTCGGTATCACCGATATTGACCCACTACGCTATGACCTGCTTTTTGAGCGCTTTTTGAATCCTGAGCGGGTCTCGATGCCAGATTTTGATATCGACTTCTGTATGGCGGGTCGAGATCGCGTGATTGATTATGTCGCACAACGCTATGGCCGTGAAAAGGTCAGCCAGATAATCACCTATGGCACGATGGCGGCGAAGGCCGTGGTGCGAGATGTGGGGCGTGTCTTAGGGCACTCCTACGGTTTTGTTGATCGTATCGCAAAGATGGTGCCTTTTGAAATTGGCATGACACTGAAAAAAGCCTTGAGCCAAGAGAAAGATTTTCAAGCCTTATACGATGAAGAAGAAGACGTGCGTGGCCTGATCGATATGGCTTTGCAGTTGGAAGGTATTGCAAGAAATGCCGGTAAGCATGCCGGTGGTGTTGTTATTGCACCCTCTAAGCTGACTGACTTTACGCCTTTATATTGTGAGGCGAGTGGTGCCAATATCGTCACCCAGCTGGACAAGGATGATGTTGAAGCCATTGGTCTGGTTAAGTTTGATTTCTTAGGTCTAAGAACCTTGACGATTATTGATGGCACGGTGAAGTCGGTGAATCGTCGACGCAAGAAAGAAAATGCCGAACCGTTAGAGCTTAATCAGATTTCACTAGATGATGATGCCAGTTATCAGCTGTTACAAGACCAGCAGACAACCGCCGTGTTTCAGCTGGAGTCCTCAGGTATCAAAGATATTCTAGGGCGTTTGAAACCAGATAAGTTTGATGACGTCGTTGCCATGGTTGCTCTTTATCGTCCGGGTCCACTGCAGTCAGGTATGGTTGATGACTTCATTGATCGTAAGCACGGCGCTGCGATTGAGTACCCACACCCTGATTTGGAGCCAATTCTAAATCAAACCTATGGTGTCATCTTGTATCAAGAGCAAGTGATGCAAATCGCACAGGTTTTAGCTGGCTACACACTCGGTGGTGCCGACTTGCTACGTCGAGCCATGGGTAAGAAAAAGGCCTCTGAAATGGCCAAGCAACGGAGTGTTTTTGTCGAAGGCTCGACCAAGCGTGGTGTTGATAAAGATCAAGCCAACTTTATTTTTGATCTCATGGAAAAGTTTGCTGGCTATGGTTTTAACAAGTCTCACTCTGTCGCCTATGCCTTGTTGGCTTATCAAACAGCGTGGTTGAAGGCACACTATCCAGCAGAATTTATGGCTTCAGTCTTATCGGCTGATATGGATAACACCGATAAGGTGGTCAACCTGATTGATGAATGTCGCAGCATGGGGCTGGAAGTTATGCCACCCGATTTAAACAGTTCGTACTATGCCTTTACCGTGACCGAAGAGCATCAAGTGGTCTATGGCCTTGGTGCCATTAAAGGTGTCGGTGAGGCCGCAGTAGAATCACTGGTGCAAGAGCGTGCCAGTGGCCCCTATAAAACGCTGGGTGACCTCTGTATTCGCTTAGACCTGCAAAAGTTTAATCGCCGTAGCTTAGAGGCGATGATCCGATCGGGTGCTGCCGATGTCTTTATGCAAAATCGTGCAACCTTGATGCATGCCCTGCCAAAGGCTGTGCAACTGGCTGATCAACAGCAAAAAAATAATGACACGGGGCAAAATGATTTGTTTGGCGGTGGTCAGGTCATGGCCAAAGAAGCACTCCTAGAACAGAAGCCTGAATGGGACATGGATGCCAAGCTGGCTGCTGAGCGAGAGACCCTAGGGCTTTACCTAACGGGACATCCCGTTGATCAATACCGGCAAGAGTTAAATAGTCTGGTGGGTAAAAACTTGAGTCAGCGCCTGGCTATGCCTGTGCCTGAGGTAGATTATCGAAATCGCAATAAAAACACGATTAAAGTTGCGGGCTTATTGATGCATATGCGTCTACGTAATAGTCCATCCGGCCGCATCGCATTTTTGACGATTGATGACAACACGGCACGCTTGGATATCGCTGTGTTTACCGATGCCTATAGTCGCTTTAAGCATCTTTTAGTGAAAGACCGCATTCTGATCATTGAAGGCAGCTTGAGTATTGATGAATTCAATAGTCAGCCACGTTTACGTGCAAACGAGATTGTTGCCTTGGAGGAGATGCGGGTTGAAAAAGCCCGTAGTCTTATCATCGAGGTCGATGGTAGTGTTACAGCGCAACAAAAAAGCGCTCTGGCCAAGGACCTCATGGCGACACTGCAACAATACTGCGGTGGCCAATGTCACATGGAAATCCATTACCAGACCCTGACTGAACAGGGTAATTTACGCCTTGGTGAGCAGTGGAAGGTGATCCCAGAGCAAGAGTTACTACGACGCCTGTATAATTTGGAAGGTGTCAGCGCTATAAAAGTCCGTTATTAAACCACCTCCTATTGTTATACTATGTGTTTACACTCCTAAGGCCATGATTGGCCAAGAAAATAGACCGAACAAGATATGATTATTGATCACTTAGAATTTGAGCAGCCGATCTTTGAGATTGAAGCAAAGATTGACGAATTGCACCGTGTAGAACAAGACAGTGAACTTGAACTCAGCAGTGAGATTGCTAAATTAAGCGCCCGTCGTAAAGTCCTTAGTGACTCTATTTACGGTAACCTCACGCCATGGCAGGTTGCGCAGATCGCGCGTCATCCACGTCGCCCTTACACGCTTGATTATGTCGAGCATCTATTCACGGATTTTGAAGAACTTCATGGCGATCGTGCCTATGCCGATGACTCCGCTATTATTACTGGATTAGCTCGTTTTGAAGGGCGTTCAGTGGTGGTTATTGGTCATCAAAAAGGCCGCAACACCAAAGAAAATCTAGAGCGTAATTTTGGCATGCCAAGACCTGAAGGTTACCGCAAGGCCTTACGTGTGATGAAGATGGCAGAAAAGTTCCAGCTGCCGGTTATGACCTTTATTGATACTCCGGGTGCTTACCCAGGAGTCGGTGCTGAAGAGCGTGGACAAGCTCAGGCGATTGCACAGAACTTATATGAGATGGCGCGATTAAGAACGCCGATTATCTGTCATGTGATTGGCGAAGGTGGCTCGGGTGGCGCTCTGGCTATTGGCGTCGGTGACCACCTGTCGATGCTAAGTTACAGCACCTATTCAGTGATTTCTCCAGAAGGCTGCGCCTCAATTCTATGGAAGAGTGCGGACAAAGCAGAAGAAGCTGCGACCACTTTAGGCATTACTGCCGAGCGCCTGATGGAGTTAGGGCTCATCGATGAAATCATTCCTGAGCCGCAGAGTGGTGCGCACCGTAACTTAGAGCAAACCTGTAAAGCTATGCGTGTTTCGATCAGTGCCAATCTAGAGCGTATGGCTAAGTTGGAGGTCAATCAAATGTTAGCTAAACGTTATGAGCGACTGACAAGCTACGGTGCCTTCAAGAAGTAATCGAATGATTCCGCTGTGGCTTCAGCCACAGCAGTCTTGCGCCTATCAGCGCAGGTTAAAATATGATTGATTTGCAAAGTGAAATCACTGAGCAGCTGCAGCTGATACTCGGTGCAGATCAGCAATCACCTTTATGTGTCGCCTTTAGTGGTGGCCTTGATTCCAGCGTATTACTCCATGCTCTAGTTCAGCAGTCGGGTCACAGGCCGCTGCGTGCCTTGCATATCAATCATCAGTTGCAAGACAGTGCCGATGATTGGCAGGCACATTGCCAGCGGTTTTGCTCAGCCCATGATATTGCTTTTCAAGCGCTAGCTGTCGAGACTGAGTCATTCTCAGGGCTGGGGCTTGAAGGCGCTGCTCGTGCGGCGCGCTATCAAGCCTTTGCAGAGAATCTAGCGGCAGGCGAGTCATTGCTGACAGCGCATCATGCTGATGATCAAGTGGAAACGATGATACTTGCCTTAGTACGCGGCAGTGGCGCCCTCGGCCTATCCGCCTGTGCAACACAACGCAGTCTTGGTCAGGGCCAGTTACTACGGCCATTATTAGATGTTTCACGACAGCAGTTACGAGAGTATGCCGAGCAACATCAGCTCAGTTGGATAGAAGACCCTAGTAACCAAAAGCTAACGTTTGATCGTAATTATTTACGCCATGAAGTCATTCCACGCTTGAGTACACGCTGGCCACAGCTAAACAGTACCGTCTCACGCTCGATTGCGTGGCAGGTGGAGCAAAGTCAGCTACTGGCTGATCTGGCAATTATTGATTGTGCTGGGCTAGGCATAGATGCAGCGCTAACTGATAACGGCTTGAGCTCAGTGGTTAGTACCTTAGACTCTAGTAGGCTGCAGGCATTGAGTGCAGCACGTCAACGCAATGCGTTGCGTTACTGGATTAGTAAGCAGGGTTTTCTTCTGCCTTCAGCGGCGGTGCTCGAGCAAATTCGTAGGGCAGCCTCTGCCACTGCTATTAAGGCCAGTCCTCGCGTGCAGTGGGGGCAGGCAGAAATCCGCTGCTACCGAGAACAATTATACCTGCAGAGGCCTTTGTCTGAGCATGATGCCAGTCAATGCTTGTGCTGGAACCTCGAGCAAACCTTAAGTTTACCGATATTAGGCTTGTCACTGACTACCGCTGATTTGTTTCGACAGGGCCTGAAACTTCCGCAGGACGCGCAGGTAGAGGTTCGCTTCCGTACGGGTGGCGAATCCATTAGCGTAAGTAAAAGAGCTTGTAGCAAGGACCTGAAGGCTGTCTTCCAAGAGTTTGGCTTACCACCCTGGCTGCGCGATCGGGTCCCCTTGATTTTTTACCAAAGCGAGCTAATTTGTGTCTGGAATATAGTGATTAGCGACGGATATTAATTGAGCCTTGGGGCCCGCTTTGGTACCCTATGATTCCATCCTGCATTTAGGAATTTAAGCCTATGACACGCTACGTATTTATCACTGGCGGGGTGGTCTCATCTCTCGGTAAGGGCATCGCCAGCGCATCTTTGGGTGCAATTTTAGAAGCACGCGGCCTATCGGTCACGATGATCAAACTTGATCCCTACATCAATGTTGATCCCGGCACCATGAGCCCATTTCAACACGGTGAGGTTTATGTCACCGAAGATGGTGCAGAAACTGATTTAGATTTAGGCCACTATGAGCGCTTTGTTCGTTTTCGTGCCAATCGCTCGAACAACTTTACCGCCGGCCAAATCTACGAAAGTGTGATCCGCAAGGAACGTCGTGGTGATTATCTTGGTGGCACTGTGCAGGTTATCCCACATATTACCGATGAGATTAAAGCCTCTGTACGGCGTGGTGCTGAAGGCGCTGATGTCGCCTTAGTTGAAATTGGTGGCACAGTCGGTGATATCGAATCCTTACCTTTCTTGGAAGCTATCCGTCAGATGGGTGTGGAGATGGGGCGTAAGCACACGCTTTATATGCACTTAACGTTAGTGCCTTATATGAAGGCTTCAGGTGAAGTTAAAACCAAACCGACACAGCACTCAGTAAAAGAGCTGCGTTCAATTGGTATTCAACCCGATATTTTAGTCTGTCGAAGTGATCGACCAGTCCCTGATAATGAGCGCAAGAAGATTGCCTTGTTTACCAATGTTGAAGAGAAGGCAGTAATCTCATCAGTGGATGTCACCAGTATCTATAAGATTCCACTGTGGCTGCATTCGCAAAGTCTAGACAATATCGTCTTAGAGAAATTTCAATTAGATCTACCACAGGCGGATTTAACTGATTGGAAAGATGTTGTGCATGCCGTTGAGTTTCCAGAAGTGGAAGTCAATATCTTTATGGTCGGTAAGTATGTTGATCTTACCGAATCCTATAAGTCATTGAATGAGTCGTTGATACATGCCGGCATACAAAGCAAGACCAAGGTTAATATTCATTACGTAGACTCTGAAAACATAGAAGTGAGCGGTACTAATATGCTCGCTGATGCAGACGCTATTCTTGTGCCGGGTGGCTTTGGTTCACGCGGCATTGAAGGCAAGATTATGGCCGCGCAATTCGCACGTGAACAGAAGGTGCCTTATCTGGGTATCTGTCTTGGTATGCAGGTTGCAGTCATCGAATATGCACGCAATGTTGCTGGTCTAGAAGGTGCTCACAGCACTGAAATTATGATTGATACAGCGCATCCAGTGATTGCCCTGATCGAGGAATGGCAAGACCGTGATGGTCAGGTTGAAAAACGTGATGCGGATTCTGATCTCGGTGGCACCATGCGCCTTGGTGCGCAGGAATGCCAATTGTCAGCAGGCTCTTTGGTGCGTGAGTTATATCAAGAGGAAGTCATTAAAGAACGTCATCGTCATCGTTATGAGTTTAATAATTTCTTCCTTAAGCCCTTGAGTGATGCCGGTTTAAGTTTTACCGGTAAATCGATTGATGACCGCTTAGTTGAAGTCGTTGAAATTGCTGATCACCCTTGGTATCTCGGTTGTCAGTTCCATCCAGAATTCACCTCGACACCTCGTGACGGTCATCCGCTATTTACCGGTTTTGTAAAGGCGGCAAGGAAAAAACGTTTTCCTAATGGTGAGACCGATGAATTCAGTAATACCGACAGCAGTAATGTTGTGAGCTTGAAAGACAAAGTATGAAGTTATGTGAATTTGAAGTTGGACTCGATAAACCCCTGTTTTTGATTGCGGGGCCCTGTGTCATTGAGAGTATGGAGCTTGCACGTGAGACCGCAGGCCAGCTCAAAGAAATCAGTGAGAGGCTCAATATTCACTTTATCTATAAATCTTCATTCGATAAGGCTAATCGCACCTCAACAGATAGTTTTCGCGGGCCAGGCATCGAAAAAGGCCTTAAAATCCTTGAAAGTATCAAAAAAGAGTTCGATCTCCCGATTTTAACCGATGTTCATGAAGACACACCCATGGATGAGGTTGCGGCAGTGGTTGATGTCTTACAAACGCCCGCGTTTTTATGTCGTCAAACTAACTTTATTCAACGTGTGGCGGCTACCGGTAAGGCGGTCAACATCAAGAAAGGTCAGTTTTTAGCGCCTTGGGATATGACGCATGTGGTTGAAAAGGCTAGAGCGGCCGGAAATGATCAGATTATGGTCTGTGAGCGAGGCGCTTCCTTTGGTTATGGTAACTTAGTCTCGGATATGCGCTCATTAGCAATTATGCGTGAGACTAATTGTCCAGTAGTCTTTGATGCCACACATTCGGTACAATTGCCCGGTGGTCAGGGTGCAACCTCAGGTGGACAAAGAGAATTTGTCCCGGTGCTAGCTCGTGCTGCGGTAGCAGTCGGTGTTTCTGGTGTCTTTATGGAAACACACCCAGACCCAAGCGTTGCTAAGAGTGATGGTCCCAATGCTTGGCCATTAGATAAGATGGAAGCCTTGTTAAGTGACCTGATCGCACTTGATCGGGTGGTCAAAGCTAGTCCATTAATAGAACAAGAGATGACCTAAAAGGTCACGCGAATTAAATTTCAGGAAACCAGTATATGTCACAGATTAAAAAGATTAATGCACGCGAAGTTATTGATTCTCGCGGTAACCCAACTGTAGAGGCTGATGTTTATCTAGCTTCCGGTGCTATGGGCCGTGCCGCAGTGCCATCTGGCGCTTCAACAGGTGCCCTCGAAGCACTTGAGATGCGTGATGCTGACGATAGTCGCTATCTTGGTAAGGGTGTGCAAAAAGCGGTGAAGAATATTATTGAGCATATTCAACCGGCCTTAATCGGTGCCGATGCACTACGCCAAGAGTATGTTGATGAAGTCATGCTTCAGGTTGATGGCACAAAGAATAAATCAAAGCTCGGTGCTAACGCCATACTGGCGGTGTCATTGGCCAATGCCAAGGCAGCAGCAGCGCAGCAGCAACTGCCTTTATATCGCTCACTCAATAATGGCTCTCCGTTATGCCTGCCTGTACCGATGATGAATATCATTAACGGTGGTGCACATGCGCATAAGGGTACTGATATACAAGAGTTTATGATTGTTGCGCACGGTGTTGATAGCTTGAGTGAAGCGGTTCGTGCCGGTTGTGAAATCTTTCATGCCTTGAAGTCGATCTTGAAAAAGATGGGTCACAACACAGCAGTCGGTGATGAAGGTGGCTTTGCGCCAAGTTTGGCGGCTAATGAGCAAGCGATTGAAGTCATCCTAGAAGCAATTACAGCGGCTGGTTATAAGCCAGACACTGAGGTTAGCATCGGTTTAGACTGTGCCAGTTCTGAATTTTATAAAGATGGCCTCTACCACCTAACATCTGAAGGTAAGACTTATGAGTCTGCTGCCTTTGTTGATTACTTAGTTGCATTGGTAGACAAGTACCCGATTATTACTATTGAAGATGGTCTTGATGAAGGTGACTGGGATGGCTGGAAGACCTTGACTGAAAAACTCGGTCAGCGTGTGCAATTAGTTGGTGATGATCTATTTGTAACCAACACTGAAATTCTAGCGAAAGGCATCGAGTTAGGTGTCGCTAACTCCATCCTTATCAAGCTCAACCAGATCGGTACCTTAACTGAGACTATGGCGGCGATTGAGATGGCACGACAAGCGAATTATAGTTCTGTAATTTCTCATCGTTCGGGTGAGACTGAAGATGTCTTTATTGCTGATTTAGCGGTTGCTACAGGTGCTGGCCAGATTAAGACGGGTTCTTTGTCACGTTCTGATCGTGTTGCGAAATACAATCAATTGATTCGCATCGAAGAAGAATTAGGCAGTGAAGCAGTATATCCCGGTAAGTCGGTTTTCAAGCAATGAGCATAAGTGAACGGCCGGACTGATGAGAATCTTCCTGCTGTTCCTAGTAATCATCTTGCTACTGCTTCAGTATCAATTATGGCTCGCTCCCAATGGTATGCGTGCGGTCATGCAGCTGCAGCAGGATATGCAGGTACAGCGTGAAAAAAATAGTGTTCTCGCCGCGCGTAATCATTTGCTGGATGCAGAAGTGCAGGATTTAAAATCAGGTAATGATGCGATTGAAGAGCGAGCCCGTTCTGAGCTCGGTATGATTCGTAAAGGTGAGACCTTCTTTCAGGTCATAGAAAAAAATGACTAGAGCAGCGCGCTATTGGGTGGTAGTTCCAGCGGCCGGTATCGGTGCACGCTTTGCTTCAGAAACTCCTAAGCAATATACGTCTCTGGCCGGTGCTAGTGTGCTTGAGCATGCCTTAAAGCCTTTATTTATTCATCCAAAACTGCACGCAGTGGTTATCGCCCTTGCGCCCAATGATGAGCATTTTGCAAAGCTTGAATTCACTCAGCATGGCACACAACTAGAACAGGTAGAGGGTGGTGGAAGCCGTACCCAATCGGTGCTTAATGGCCTACAGTTTTTACAGGGTAAGGCCAAACAGAATGATTTTGTTCTAGTCCATGATGCCGCCAGACCCTGCCTACAAGCGGCAGAGATTGATGACTTATTAGCGGCCTCTGAGGATGAGGCGGTGGGCGCCATTTTAGCGTTACCGATGAACGATACAGTGAAGCGGGTGGTAGGACAGCAGATTGTTGAGACGGTTGATCGCACAGCATTATGGCGGGCAGTAACCCCACAAATGTTCCGCTTTGGTGTTTTGTTTGATGCTTTAACGAGTGCATTAGCGGCCAATTTTGAAACTACAGATGAAGCCAGCGCTGTAGAGCGACTCGGTTTGACGGTGAATATTGTTGAAGCCAAGGCCAGTAACATTAAGATTACACGACAAGAGGATGTCAGCATTGCTGAATCTTTGTTGTCTTTGGAGCGAGGATGATGCGAATAGGACAGGGCTTAGATGCGCACCGTTTTTGTGCCGGAGATAAACTTATCCTAGGTGGAGTGAGTATTCCCCATGATCAAGCCTTAGAGGCACATTCTGATGGTGATGTCTTATTGCATGCGATCTGTGATGCCTTGCTAGGTGCTGCCGCATTAGGCGATATTGGCTGTCATTTCTCAGACCAAGAGGCGGTGCACAAGAATCGTGACTCCAGAGAATTCCTACGTGAAGTGGCGGCGATGCTTGAGACGGCTGGTTATGCTATCGGTAATATCGATGCCACTATTGTCGCACAGAGGCCTAAAATGAGCCCACATACCGCTGCGATGCGAAAGAATATCAGTGCCGATCTCGGCATTACGCTGGCGGCGGTTAATATTAAAGCAACGACCACAGAGCAGCTTGGTTTTACTGGGCGTGAAGAAGGTATAGCGGCGTTGGCTATCGCTTGCTTAGAGTCTATCTAATGCCATGTCAGTAGAAGATTATTTTTCCCCGGAAGGGCGTCTTGCAGAGTCTGTTAATGGTTTCAAACAGAGGCCGCAGCAATTAGAAATGGCACGTGCGGTTGAAGAGGCCATTGATCACAACGGTACCTTAGTGGTTGAAGCGGGAACCGGTGTTGGTAAAACCTTTGCCTACCTTATCCCGGCGATACTATCTGCCCTGAAGGTTGTGGTCTCTACCGGCACGCGACACTTACAAGATCAGTTGTTTTATACCGATTTACCGGCATTACAAAAAGCCTTGCCAGTCCCTGTTGATGCAGCGATTCTGAAAGGCCGTGCTAACTACCTCTGTCTCTATCGACTTAAGCAGGTACAGCAAACAACCGAGGAATCCGCTAGAGATTATCGTGATCTATTAGAGATTGGTGACTGGTCCAAACTGACACAGACTGGAGATATTGCTGAAGTCAACAAGGTCACTGAGCGCTCTATGCTCTGGTCACAGGTCACCTCGACACGCGAAAACTGCCTAGGCAGTGATTGCCCAGACTTCAAACAGTGCCATGTTTTGAAGGCACGTAAACGAGCACAAGATGCCAATCTGGTAGTGATTAATCATCACCTCTTATGCGCTGACCTTGTATTAAAAGATGAAGGATTTGGTGAGTTATTACCAACGGCTGATGTCTTTGTCTTAGATGAGGCACATCAACTGACAGATGTCTTACCCAACTTTTTTGGTACGGGTATGAGCAGTCGCCAATTAAATGATTTAGTCACTGACCTGAGTAAAGAAGGTAAAGCTATAAGCGCTGATGGTGGTGCTGTAGCAAAAACCTACTATGCCTTACTTGAACGCATGGAACAGTTTTATGCCAGCGTGGCTAAGTTTGCAGGTGAGCCCAAAGTACTCTGGGCTAAGGTCTTAGATCAGCCTAAGGTCGCAGATCGTTTTCAAGCGTTACTCGAAAAAAGCCTCGAACTTGAAGAAGTGCTAATGAGTTATGCCGCTGATAGTCCAGGACTTACGCAGTGTTATAAGCGATTAATGACGATCAATGGCAACCTAGATGAGTTTTCACAGGTGAGTCGAAAATCAGTGCAATGGTTGGAAAGCGGCCGCCGTGGTTTTCGCTTAGGCAGTGTGCCACTGGATGTTTCAGTACCATTTCAACGTGCAATCCAAGACTATGACTGCACTTGGATTTATACCTCAGCAACCTTAACCGCAAATAAAAGTTTCCATCATTTTACACGGCAGCTTGGGCTGGATGATGCGGAGTGTGTTCTTTGTGATAGCCCATTTGATTATCCAAAGCAGGCGCGTTTATTCCTACCACAGTTGCCTATGCAACCTAATGATGAAGGCTATACCGACGCCGTAATTGCCCTCAGTCGACGACTACTACAGGCCAGTGAAGGCAATGCCTTTATCCTTTTTACCAGCCACCGCGCCCTTAAGCGTGCTGCAAGTTTGCTTAAGAATGACACTGAATTTCATGTCTTAGTCCAGGGTACCGCGGCCAAACGTGAACTATTGAAAGAGTTTCAGTCACGCAAGCGTAGTGTTCTTCTAGGGACACAAAGTTTTTGGGAAGGCGTTGATGTTAAGGGTGATGGTCTGTGTTTAGTGATCATTGATAAACTGCCCTTTATGTCACCATCAGACCCTTTAATTCAAGCACGTTCACGTGCCTTAGAAGAGGCCGGGGAAAATCCATTCACCAGCTTCCAGATCCCACAAGCGATCCTCAATCTGAAACAGGGTGTCGGTCGTTTAATTCGTGGTGAGCGTGACCGTGGTGTGGTGGTATTAATGGACCCAAGGATTAAAACCAAAGGCTATGGAAAATCCTTTATCAGCAGCCTACCAGCGATGACTGTTTGTGATCAACCGGGGCCTGTAATCGAATTTCTAGAAACCATCCAGAGTGAACGGAAGTAATGAAACTACTCGCAATCGAGACCTGTACTGAAGCTTGCTCAGCCGCTGTTTATATCGATGGTGAGGTGGTTGAACGCTATCAAATTGCTGCCAGACAACATAATGAATTGATCTTGCCAATGGTTGAAGAGGTTTTAGCTGAGGCACAAATAAATCTATCACAACTGGATGGTTTAGCTTTTGGCTGTGGTCCAGGTGCGTTTACTGGTGTGCGTATCTGTGTTGCAGTCAGTCAAGGTATTGCGTTTGCACATGACCTGCCATTGCTGGGTATTTCCAGCCTTGCTAATTTGGCAGCTCAAGCACCCGCTAGTGAGCAGGGTGAGCAACAACAGGTGTTAGCTGCAATTGATGCGCGCATGGCTGAGATTTACGCTGGCCAATATACGGTGATGCATAATAATAGTGTGCCAATATTATTTTCTGCAGAGCAGGTAATCACTGCTGAAGCCTTAGATCTAGGCGCAGCTAAACTGGATTACGGAATAGGCACAGGATGGCAAAGCGATGCTGAAACACTGCTGCAAAAAACAGACCTAGAAGAGGCGGCAGTTGATGCTGCAGCCTTACCGCGAGCCTCAGTGACAGCGCGTCTGGCAGCGATGCAGTGGCAGCAGGCGACGTTACTCACAGCAGAGCAAGCTCAGCCCACCTATCTGCGCAATAATGTGGTGCATCAAAAGCAAACTAAGGGGCAGCCATAATGCAGCCATTTCATTTGGCTTTTCCAGTTAGGGATATCATAGCTAGCCGTGAATTTTATACGCAGATGCTTGGCTGTAGTGTCGGTAGAGAAGACCGGCGTTGGATAGATTTTGATTTTTTTGGCCACCAGATTAGTGCGCATCTAGATGAATCCTTAGAACACTCATCGGAGTGCAATACGGTTGATCAACAAGCAGTGCCCTCGCGCCATTTTGGGATGGTTTTGCTGTGGCAGCAATGGGATGAACTGCTGGCACATCTTAAGCAAGAAGGGATGACATTCAGTATCCAACCTTATACTCGTTTTGCGGGTGAAGTCGGTGAGCAGCGTACCTTCTTTATCAAGGACCCTAGTGGAAACTTCCTCGAGTTTAAATGTTTCCGTGAAGAGCGATATGTCTTTGCCAGTGACTAGGGTAGAGTTCCAGGATCAGGGCAACACCTAGAGTCATTAGGAATGGTTAAATAACAGTACATTTGTCGTTTGATTTCTCTCAGTGACTAGGTAAGATTTCATTGATACCTTAGTTCTGGTTACATCAACATACACACTAACATGCTTGTTTGAGGTTTCATGTCGCCCAAAAATACCGGATTCATTGATCAATTTTCAGTTGCCCTATGCACATGGGTTATCCGTCGTCGCTGGTGGGTGATCGCTTTAAGCATAGTCATTACAGCCCTTATTGCTAGCAACGCGAGGTTCCTCAATTTTGCCACTGATTACCGTGTATTCTTTTCTGGACAAAATCCTGATCTGGTTGCATTTGAAAAATTTCAGCAAACCTATACTAAGAATGACAACTTACTTATTGTTATACGAGCTGAAGACGGTAGAAGTATTGATAATGAAATCGCTGGTTTGCTTGAACGCATTACTGAAGAGGCTTGGCAGATCCCCTTCGCGACTCGAGTCGATTCCATTACTAATTTCCAACATACGATAGCCAGTGAGGATGAACTGGTAGTGGCTGATTTGATTAAAGACGGGGTCAGCATGAACCCTTCCTTACTTGCTCAGGCAGTTAATAATGCACTGCAAGAGCCATTGCTGAATAATTTTTTAATCTCACCTGAAAGCGATACCACAGCCGTTAATGTGACCCTGCAATATCCGGGTAAGGCGCTTTCAGAAGGCCCTGAGTCGGTCGCTTATGCGCGACAAATGTTGCTTTCTCTGCAAGCAGATTATCCACAGATAAAAATGGTGCTTACCGGTACAGCCATGCTCAATATGGCGTTTACCGAAGCGAGCATTAAAGATATGAGCAGCCTCACTCCATTAATGTATGGCGTGTTGATGTTGATTACATTCTTCATGTTACGTTCAGTGACTGCGACCTTAGCAACGTTTATTCTTATCGTCTTCTCATCTTTAATTACCTTGGGAGCTGGTGGTTTGATGCAGGTGCTGATGACGCCTATATCGCTGTCTGCGCCGACTATTGTGCTGACCCTAGCGATTGCTGATAGCATTCACATACTGGTCACAATGCGCGAGCTGATGGCTAAGGGAGTAACCAAGAACCAAGCCTTAGTGGAATCAGTAAGAATTAACTTTACTGCTGTTATGGTTACCAGCATTACCACTATTATTGGTTTTATGGCGCTGAATTTTTCTGATTCACCGCCTTTTCATCATCTTGGTAATATGACCGCCTTTGGTATTGCTGCAGCTTGGTTATTATCGATTACTTTATTGCCTGCTCTAATTAGTATCTTGCCAGTGAAGGTGGCCTTGCTCTCAAAGCAAACACAAGGTCCACAGTTCTTTGATTATCTAGCCGACTTTGTCTTTGCTAGGCCAAAGAAGATTCTCATCAGTTTTGCACTCTTGATAACACTTTTTTCTACGTTAGCTTTTACTAATCAATTAAATGATGTCTGGACTAAATATTTTGATGAATCCATTCAGTTTCGTACCGATACTGACTTTGCTATAAAACATCTGGGTGCCTTTTATCCCGTAGAGTTTTCAATTAGTGCGAAGGCTGCAGAGGGTATTAGTGATCCTGAATATTTGCAGACATTAGATGATTTCGTGCTCTGGCTTCGAAGCCACCCCTATGTAGAACATGTCTATTCATTGAGCGATATCATGAAGCGCTTAAATAAAAATATGCATGCTGATAATGAGGCCTATTACCGTCTGCCTGAAGAGAGAGAACTTTCAGCACAATATTTGCTTCTCTATGAGTTATCACTGCCTTATGGCTTGGATATGAATGATCGTGTCAGTATTGATAAGTCTTCCTCTCGGGTCACAGCCACTCTTGGTGATGTAGACACGGTGCAAACACGTGAATTCATTGCTGATTCACGTCAATGGTTAGAACAAAATGCACCTGAATACATGTGGGGTAAAGCCACTGGTGCGACACAGATGTTCTCCTATATTGCAAAGAGAAATATTGAAAGCATGCTCACTGGTAATGTCGTCGCGGTGACTTTGATTGCTTTAGTTTTGATTATCATTCTGCGCAGTTTTCGCTTAGGGGTGCTAAGTATTATTCCCAATGCAACCCCCGTTCTCGTGACCTTGGGGATCTGGGCCTTGGCTGTTGGTCAGGTGGGCTTACCGGTTGCTATTGTTACTGTGATGTCGCTGGGCATTGTCGTCGATGACACAGTGCATCTATTAACTAAATATCTGCGTGGTCGGCGTGAGAAAAACTTAAGTGCTGAAGAGTCTATTCGCTATGCATTAAAGACAGTAGGTAAGGCCATTACGATGAATACGATTATTATCGCGATTGGATTTAGTGTCCTAGCCTTATCTTCATTCAAGATTAACCAAGAAACAGGCATGCTCACAGCCCTAGTTGTTGTCGTAGCCCTGGTGCTCGACTTCCTCATGTTACCCGCTATTTTATGTGTACTTGATAAAAAAACGAAACAACATTCCACTGCATAAGGAACTAAGAATGAGAACACATTTAACTCGTAATAGGCTGTCTATAGCGGCACTTATGTATCTATTTCTGTGCTCTGTTTCAGCAGCAGAGGTGGAGACTAAAGGCTATGACATAGCAAAAAGAAGTGATCACAGTGATCAGGGGTTTTCAGACAGCACAGCGAGTATCACTATGGTGTTAAGGAATGCTGCTGGTGCTGAGTCAAAACGTCAGTTAGAGATTCGCACCTTAGAAGTAATGAATGAAGACAGTGGTGACAAAAGCTTAATTATCTTCTCCAGTCCAAGAGATATAAAAGGCACCGCATTACTCTCCTTTGCAAAAATTCTTGAAGCGGATGATCAGTGGCTTTATTTACCGGCTCTGAAAAGAGTTAAACGTATCTCATCAAGTAATAAATCGGGGCCATTTGTAGGTTCAGAATTTGCGTTTGAAGATTTCACCGCTAATGAATTAAATAAGTACACGCATAAATGGCTGCGTACTGAGCCATGTGCTGAGTTTATCTGTGACGTCATTGAACGTCAGCCACGTTACGAAAACTCAGGTTATACACGACAGATTGCTTGGCTTGATCAAGCGGTTTATCAGATGCGTAAATTGGAATTCTACGATCGTAAAAACACCTTATTAAAGACTCTGAAATTTGAAGATTACGAAAAATTTAATGACGGTTATTGGCGTGCGAAACGTTTGTTGATGCACAATCATCAGACAGAAAAAAATACAGATCTGCTTTACTCTAACTATGAGTTTAAAACAGGCTTAACAGCGAATGACTTTGTGAAGGGTGTCTTGAAGCGTGCGCGCTAAGACGTTACTCAGTTATCTATCACTTGCACTGTTACTGACTCTAACGGCAAAGGCTGAGTTTTCGGGTGAGCTTGGGATTGAGTCGCGCTTGTTTTTGAAGCAGGCGCAATATGCAGAACAGCTAAATGCACTACAAACCTCAGCATTTGTTGAGGCTGAATGGAGTTTTATGCCAAGCGCTCACACACAGCTGAGCTTTGTGCCTTTTATTCGGCTGGATACGCGCGATCAGAATAGAACCCATGCTGATATCCGCGAGGCCTACTGGCTTTATATGGCTGATGAGTGGGAGTTACTAGCCGGGTTTAATAGAGAGTTTTGGGGAGTGACTGAGTCACGCCATCTGGTCAATGTGATTAACCAGATAGATGCGGTTGAGAGCCTAGATGGTGAGGATTATCTGGGGCAGCTAATGTTTAACCTTTCACTGCAGAAAGACTACGGTCGTTTTTCTTTTTACCTGATGCCACTGTTTAGAGAGAGGACCTTTAGCGGTGCTGAGGGTCGGCTGCGTGGTGCTGCAGTTGTTGATAAAAACAGCACAAAATATCAATCAAATGCTAAACAATGGCATCCTGACTTTGCTTTACGTTACGCCCACTATATAGGCGACTGGGATCTGGGGCTGAGCTATTTTGATGGCACCAGTCGCGCCCCAATGCTCGTTATTAACAGCAGTCAGGCGCACTTAATTGCCCACTATGATCAAATTAAACAACTGGCTGTTGATCTGCAGTACACTGATCAGCAATGGCTCTGGAAGTTTGAAGGTTTACTGCGTGAGGGGCAGGGGCATACATTTCTTGCGAGTGTTATCGGCCTAGAGTACAGCTGGTTTCAATGGCTTGCTAGCAATGCAGATCTTGGATTTTTAATTGAACACTTATACGATGGCCGTGACCTAGAAGAAGCGCCACGCAGTCATCAGGATAACGACATTTTTCTCGGTCTGCGTTATAGCCTCAATGATTTTCAAGACAGTGCGCTGCTGCTGGGTCTAATGAGAGACTTGGATGATGGCTCTAGTAGCCTGCGGCTTGAAGCTGAACGCAGGCTTGGTAGTCAGCTCAAGCTTGAACTGGAGGCGCAGCTGTTTATCAATAGCAGCGCCAATGCGACCAGCAGGGCTTTTCAGGATGATGATTTTATCGTCCTACGATTAGCACATCATTATTAGGAAAGACTGATTCTATCCTTACAGTTTCGCCATCTTTTCTCGTTGTTGTAATAGATCATGCAAGGTTTGTTCCTGTTCATGCACACGTTGCTGCTCTTTCTCAACAACCGCAGCCGGTGCCTTATCGGTGAAGCCAGGGTTAGCTAGTTTTGCCCGTGTCTTGCCAATATTGACTTCAAGCTTACTGATGTCTTTGCTTAGACGCTCTATTTCAGCATCTTTATCAATCAATCCAGCGAGAGGAATTAATACCTTCATCTCACCGACTAAAGCTAGAGCGGCCTCAGGGGCTTCCTCATTTTCTAGCAGGGTGATGCTCTCAATTTTTGCTACTTTCTTTAAGGCAGCTTGATGGTGTTTAATCTGCTTGAGATCATTTTCACTTGCTTGCTGGCAGAGCACGTTTAAGCCTTGTTTCGGCGCGATGTCCATCTCTGAACGAATCTTACGAACACCAATAATAAATTCTTTAAGCCAATCGATACTCACTGCACTGTCGACATCAACCCAGGCGTTATCACTGCGTGGGTAGTCTTGCAGCATGATGGTTGTCGCTTCTTTGCCTAACTTTGGAGCGACGGTTTGCCAAATTTCTTCAGTAATGAATGGGATAATTGGATGCATCAGGCGTAACAGCGTTTCTAAGACTTGAAGAAGTACACGCCTTGTTTGTCGTTTAGCAGCCTCATCATCAGAAAACATGACTGGCTTGATTAGTTCAAGGTACCAATCACAAAATTCATTCCAGGTGAACTCATAGAGTGCCTTGGCGGCGAGGTCAAAACGATAGTTCTGAAAGTCGCGATGCACGATATCAATTAATTCTTGTTGTCGACTAAGGATCCAGCGATCAGTGATACTCAGGGTTTTAAAGTCTATTTTTTCAGCTATTTCGGCATCATCACAGTTCATGAGTACGAAGCGTGATGCATTCCATAACTTATTGCAGAAGTTGCGATAACCTTCGATACGATTGAGGTCGAATTTGACGTCTCGTCCGGTCGAGGCTAAGGCAGCAAAGGTAAAGCGCAGGGCATCTGTACCGTAGGCTGAAATACCCTCTGGGTACTGTTTGCGTGTAGAGGCTTCAATTTTTGCTGCCATCTGTGGCTGCATTAACCCCTGTGTGCGTTTGCTAATTAGCTCGTCTAAGGTAATGCCATCGATGAGGTCGATTGGATCAAGCACATTGCCCTTTGATTTCGACATCTTCTGTCCATCAGAATCACGCACCAGGCCATGAATATAGATGTCATGGAAGGGCACATCATCGACAAACTTCATGCCCATCATGATCATTCGTGCCACCCAAAAGAAAATGATATCAAAGCCAGTGACTAAGACCGACGTTGGATAGAAGGCTTTTAATTCAGGTGTTTTCTGAGGCCAGCCTAGGGTAGAGAAGGGCCACAGTGCTGAGGAGAACCATGTGTCTAAAACATCTTCATCCTGTCGCAGGTTAAAGTCAGCAGCTAACTCATACTTGCTGCGGACTTCAGCTTCATCACGCCCAACATAAACCTTGCCTTGATCGTCATACCAAGCGGGGATGCGATGGCCCCACCAGAGTTGGCGGCTGATGCACCAATCTTGTATATCATTCATCCATGCAAAGTAAGTGTTTTTCCAGTTGTCCGGTACGAAACGAATCTTGCCACTTTCTACAGCTTCGATTGCAGGGGCTGCCAAACTCTCTGTTTTGACATACCACTGGTCGGTTAGGAAGGGTTCGATTACAGCGCCTGAGCGGTCACCGCGTGGCACCATAAGCTTGTGATCAACGATCTTCTCTAATAGATCCAGTTGCTCAAGATCATGAATAATCGCCTTACGTGCAGCATAGCGATCTAGTCCCTGATAGGCGCTTGGTGCCTCAGTATTTATCTTCGCATCGATAGTGAAGATGTTGAGCATCGCTAAATCATGACGCTGGCCCATCTCATAGTCATTAAAATCATGCGCCGGTGTAATTTTAACGCAGCCACTACCAAATTCAGGATCGACATAATCGTCTGCAATAATAGGTATCTCACGCCCAGTCAAAGGAAGGCGGATGGTTTTACCAATCAGCTGCTGGTAGCGTTCATCTTCGGGGTGGACTGCAACAGCACTATCACCCAGCATGGTTTCTGGGCGGGTGGTCGCAACCACTAAGTGACCACTACCATCGGCTAACGGATAGCGCATATGCCAGAGATGACCCTGCTCTTCTTCTGAGACCACTTCAAGATCAGAGACAGCGGTATGCAGTACCGGATCCCAGTTGACCAAGCGCGTACCACGATAAATTAAGTCCTCTTCATAGAGACGAACAAAGACTTCACGAACAGCCTCAGAGAGGCCTTCGTCCATAGTGAAACGTTCACGCGACCAGTCAACTGATGAGCCAAGTCGTTCTAATTGCTTTGAAATACTACTGCCAGATTCTTCCTTCCAATCCCAAACCTTTTCTAGAAAGGCTTCACGACCGAGTTCGGTGCGTGATTGGCCGGCGGCATTGAGCTGGCGTTCAACCACCATCTGCGTGGCGATACCGGCATGATCGGTGCCTGGTTGCCATAGCGTATTGTCACCACACATACGGTGGTAGCGAGTAAGGCCATCCATGATGGTGTTATTGAAGGCATGTCCCATATGTAAGGTGCCAGTAACATTTGGCGGTGGGATCATGATGCAAAAGGATTGTTCTGACTGCTCACTCGGCTGAAAGTAGCCCTTTGCTTTCCATTCTTGGTACCAACGGTCTTCGATGGCATTTGGTTGATAGACTTTGTCCACAGTGTGTTGTAATCCTAAACGCTTGGTTTGATAGTCTGGCTGCGGCCAAAGGCCGATAGAGTATTTATTTTATTGTGTATTTTTCTGCATCATAAGCTGCCAGGAACTTCCCTATGACTCAGCTTCCTAGTCTAACATTGTTGCGCAGTTTGTAGGGTATGACTTGAGTCCCAGCCTAGTTAATCAGCTCACCGCATGATGCTTGGGTTTGTGACCCTGCTGGGTGTAGTGACGAAAGCGCTCTCGCCCTGCTTGCTTGATCTCACTGACAGCACTGACAATCTCAATCAGTCGATCATAATCAGCATAATCAGGACTCGTATCTAAGCCTAGATTGAGCATGATTTCACGGTGATTTGGCGCTTTGCTGTGATTGATGATAACGGCACAGGGTTGCGCCGTATCTTGTTCTCGATGATGTGGAATAAAGCTTTGATCACGAAACACCCAGAGTAAGGCATCTAACTGCTCTGTCATCGCCTCATCTGCACTGCGAATGTAAATTTGCATACCCAAGGTATAGGCTTTTTCTACTAATCTACAAGCATAGTGCAGATGGCTATCTGCACTAGTGTCCGGCAGTACATAAAAGTCGATCTGTGGCATTTTATCGCTATTGATTTTTCGGTTTCATTGAGAATTAAGCCTGTTTTGCTCGACGTAAGAGATACTCACTGAGAAGCGCTACCGGTCTTGCCGTGGCGCCTTTGTTTTTGCCCATGTTCCAAGCAACACCAGCAATATCTAGATGCGCCCATTGGTAGTCCTTTGCAAAGCGCTGTAGGAAACAGCCCGCAGTAATCGCGCCAGCCCAACGGCCATTTCCAATATTCGCCATGTCAGCAAAGTTACTGTCTAGGCTAGGCTGATACTCATCCCAAATGGGTAGACGCCATGCACGGTCAGCACTGGCCTGTCCTGAGGCGAGTAAATCTTCACTTAATTTATCTGAGTTGGACATCAAGCCACAGGCCTCAAAACCGAGCGCAACAATACAAGCACCGGTTAGAGTTGCCATATCGATAACGACATCTGGCTTGAAACGTGCGGCATAGGTGAGGGCATCACAGAGCACTAAGCGTCCTTCGGCATCAGTATTTAAAATTTCAATGGTTTGCCCAGACATCGAGGTGACGACATCTCCCGGCTTAGTGGCCTTACTACCTGGCATGTTTTCTGCTGCAGCAACAATGCCAACAACATTGATAGGGAGATCAAGTTCAGCCAGTGTCTGCATTACCCCAAGTACAGTGGCAGCACCACACATATCAAATTTCATCTCGTCCATGCCAGCGCCAGCCTTTAATGAGATACCACCGGTATCAAAAGTAATGCCTTTGCCAATCAATACGATGGGTTTTTTACTTGCAGCTGCACCTTTATATTGCACTGCGATTAGCTTGGCTTCTTCAGCGCTACCAGCAGAAACAGAGAGTAGCGAGCCCATGCCTAGCTTTTCCATTGCAGGTTCACCAAGAACCTGAACAGAGAGTCGTTTACTACTTGTTTTAAGTTTTTTTGCCACCTCTGCGAGGTGGCTTGGTGTGCAGATATTAGCGGGTAGATCACCAAGATTTTTAGTAATTGCCATGCCTGAAGCAATCGCTTTACCCTGTGCACAACCGATCTGTACCTGACGAGAAGTGGCAGTATCAGGACAATTTAAAGTAATACGCTTCAATACCGATGGTGGCTTTTGTTTGGAAAAAGTTTCGCTGTACTTATAAACGCTATCACTGAAGATAGTGCTCTGAAGTCGCGCTATAGCGCGTGGGCTACTGTCATCAACATCGAGACTGAGTAATAAGTTGAGTGCACTGCTGGCATTACTGGTATGTACGGCCTTAGCGACAGATTGCATTAAGCTCTTAAAGGCGACGATAGAAAGGCTTTTACCCTTACCTATTTGCACTAATAGCACACGTTTATGTCTGCTGGCCTTAGGCATAAATAAACTCAGTGTAGCGCCTCGCTTACTTGCTAGATCACCAGACTTTAGTGCCTGGCTTAGATGGCCATTATAGAGTTTGTCTAATATCTGGGCTTCTTCGCTGAGGCGGGTTGCGTGGACTGCAACGATGGCACAGGCGGTTTTTTCCTCAGCTACGGGACTGCGACTTACACTGAATTGCATCTTTATACTCCTGAATTTTGAAAGACATACTTTTTAAAAATATAACACGACCAGTAGACCATTAGCGCTATGCTACTGCCTATATTGACTCTAATTTATTATCTCAATGGTTATAATTTAATCATGCCGAATATAAGTTTTGGATAGCAGGTCGTTCCATGCGTGGCGCTCTTTATTGGTGTAACACCAAACAAAACCAATGCCAGCGCTGAGCCAGCAGAGGCAGGAGCCGATGAAACGTAAGCCGGCCTGTTTCCAATTGACGGGCTCTCCCTCGAAGGTTACCAGCCGTAAACGCCAAGTTTTTAGGCCTAATGTTTGTCCGCCATGAGTCCAGCACCACGCAAAGAAAACAAAACTAACCGCATAGACATAAGCGATAAATAAGAAGTAATACGGGTGTTCAGAGTTCATGTTGGTTGGTACAACGACCAAGACAGCAGTAAAGAACAAAACGGGAATGAGTAGGATGCCGTCATAAAACATACAAGAAAAGCGTTTAAATAGGCCTACGGTTTTCATTTCAAGGTTTTGCTCGGTCATGGTTTTCCTGTCATTTTTATTCTGTGATGGCTGAAAATTCAATTTATTTATGGCTTACTCTACAATATCTTATGGTTAGAGCAAAACTAATTGGGCTGTACTATAGCGTGCTGTCGCCTGATCTGGGGATGCAAATGCCATGATGTACAGATGAAACCCTTATGACTGATATTGAAGAGCCTAAAGAGAGCACAAATGGTCAGACCTTAGAGGCCTTTATCGATCATCTGTGGATTGAGTATGGCCTCAGTAAAAACACGCTCTCTGCCTATCGCGCTGACCTAGTTCAGCTTGAGCGATGGTTAGCTCAGTCAGGCAGTGATCTAGTTAAGGCGCAGCGGCATGAGCTCTTAGGTTTTCTGTCAGACAAGGTGTCAGCAGGGATTAAAGCCAGCTCTGCAGCTAGATTGCTCAGTAGTATTCGACGTTTTTATCGCTTTCAAATTCGATTGCATAGCATCAACATCGATCCCAGCGCTGAGATTGAATTTCCTAAAAGTGCGCGACATCTGCCAGAGGTGTTAACCGAAGATGATGTTGAGCGTTTATTATTAGCCCCCGATATTGAGACAGCTGCTGGCTTGCGTGATCGTGCCATGTTGGAGCTCTTATATGCCTGTGGCTTACGCGTATCTGAATTGGTTGGCTTATTACTGCAGCAGGTTAATTTGCGTAGTGGTGTGATTCGTGTTCTCGGAAAGGGCAGTAAAGAACGTTTAATCCCCTTTGGTGATGAGGCCGCTGTTTGGATTGAGCGTTATTTACAAGAGGCGCGGTCAGAACTTTTAAAGGGCAGTACAGAGAGCCCTGCATTGTTTGTCAGTAATCGTAAATCAGCAATGACACGACAAGCATTTTGGCACCTTATTAAACGCCATGCTAAGACTGCAGCCATTGAGAAATCGTTAAGCCCACACACCTTACGTCACGCATTTGCTACACATTTATTGAACCATGGTGCTGATCTGCGTGTCGTACAATTACTTTTAGGGCATAGCGACCTTTCAACAACACAGGTATACACGCATATTGCTAGAGCACGCTTGCAGGCGTTGCATAAACAACATCATCCACGCGGCTAAATAGTCTTAGCTCAGGTATGATATGACCGATAAATTACTTCACATCAAGACGAGTATTTCTATGTTTCAACATTTATTTATAGTGCTAATTTTAACAGCCTTATCCTGCAGCACGTTTGCAGATCCTGCCAGTGATATTGAACGTCTTCGCGCCAAGCTACTTGAAGGATTCCCAGCCTACAGCCCTGATTCAATTACAGCAGCGCCTATGGCGGGTTGGTATCAAGCGCTATACGGTACACAGGTAATCTATATATCAGTAGATGGTCGTTACCTTATCCAGGGTGTAGTGATGGATATCAATGACGGCAAGCGAAATTTGACTGCTTTGGCAACCAAGCAGGCCAGACAGAGTTATATGCAAGAAGTAAAGGCGCAGACAGCACTGCGCTTTGGGGCTAAGAATCCACAGCATACAGTGACGATTTTTACTGATATTGACTGCACCTATTGCCGTAAATTACACAGTCAGGTAGATAGTTATGCAAGCTATGGCATTGCTATAAACTATCTGATGTTTCCACGTAAAGGCATGGGCAGTGAAGGCTATAAGAAAGCGGTGTCAGTTTGGTGTAGTGCAGATCGTGAAAAAGCCCTCACTGAAGCCAAACTAGGTAAGGATGTGGAAGCTAAAGACTGCCCTAATCCAATCGCTGATCATTATGCATTGGGTCAGAAAGTTGGCGTCAGCGGAACTCCAGCAATCTTGCTTGAAGATGGCACCTTGATTCCTGGCTTTGTGCCGGCAGCAGAGTTAGCAAAGCAACTAGGCACGACACGTTAATTTTAAACAGTCCGTTTAAAAAGCCTATTCTTATTCCCGCCTCTAAGTATTAAGGGCGAGCTCAACTAAGAATGGGCCCTGTGTAAATAAGATACTACCGCGGATTCGTCGCTGTGGATAAATAGGTGTTAGGGCCAGAGCGTAATCTTGTAACTGTAATAGGTGTTTCTGCGCTTCTGCCTGTGCGGCTTGCTGGTCTTCAAGTGCTTCCGTTTTATAATCGATAATATGGATTTCATTAGATTCAACAATCAATCGATCAATAACAAATAGTGCCTGTCTTTGGTGATGAGCAGATGCAATCGATAATTCATTAAAAGCCTGTTGCGTCGGTTTGAGTTGAAAAATAGCGATGCTCGTTGGGTCTTGAATACAGTTCAATGCTTCGCTGATGATAGCTGTGTGGTCTAAGGACTGCTCGCCATAACAGGTCTTTAGGCGCAGCAGGCAATCTGCTGCTGACAAGCTAGCTGCTTGACTCATCCATTCCAAACACTGATGTAATGCAATGCCACGAAGGCGTGCTGTCTCATTTCCTATGGGCT
Source organism: Gammaproteobacteria bacterium (assembly GCA_029253965.1). Classification (GTDB taxonomy): domain Bacteria; phylum Pseudomonadota; class Gammaproteobacteria; order UBA4575; family UBA4575; genus UBA4575. Next base: position 3,145 of record JAQWYM010000012.1, on the reverse strand, counting down.
CAACAGTGGCCGTTTGTTGACTCAGTTTCGGCGTTAACTTTTGTGTTATGACCTCGTCTAATTTAGGGTCTGTACTCACTGAGGCCGTCGCACTATGAGTTGTTGCTATACTCAGCTCAGGCCTTATATCACTCTCTTTTTTCCAGACTAATTGTGGGTCATCATCTTTTGTAAGCAAGGCAGTCTGCATCAGGCTATGCCAGCTTTCACCTTTCTTATCGGCTGTAATGCAACCGCTAACAATGAGAACTTGGCAGCTGCGAGTAATCGCCACATAGAGCAGGTTCAATTCTTCTGCCTGCTTTAATTGGCTGCTCTTTTTTAATTCAGTAATACAGGCTGTTCTTTTTTTCTTAGGCCCAGCCAACAAGAAATGGCTAGGACGATCTGATTCAACTGGCCAATCACAGAGCACACTGTAGTGATCACTGACACTTTTACGCGGCCCAGTGTTAGCTAAGAAGACTATGGCTGACTCTAATCCTTTAGCTGAATGTATGGTCATTATATTGACACAGTCTTGTGTCTGCGCATTCAACTCGGCGATTGGCTGAGTTTCCTCAAAGTAACGTAGGAAACTTTGAATGCTAGGGTAACGGCCACTATTCGCCTCTAGGCTAATACTTAAAAACTGCTGTAACCTGGCAATAACCTGTTCAGCATCTTCTGTGGGTACTGTTTGGCGATAACGAGTAAGTAGTTCTTGTTGTTCAAAAATCCTATTTAATAAATCATGAACCGGTATGCAGTCGGCCAATGCCTGCCACTGCAGCAGCGTCTCATAGGCCTGAAGCAGACTGTCTGCCTGATTGGTTGCATTACTCGCATGGTATGCCGCTAGTTTGTGAACCCAAGCCGTTGCTTCAAATGTGGCTAGCTGCAAGAGCTGACTGTCTTTGATATTAAATATAGGGCTCTTAAGCACATGCCCAAAGGCGATATCATGCAGTGGGTTTTTGAGGACTTGTAATAACGCTAGCAGGTCTTTAATTTCTAGATAATCAGCAAGTTTGCTTTTGCTATCCGCTAGAAAGGGAATGCCAAACTCGTTCATACCTGATTTAAGTTCATCCAGCCGGCTTCGATTACGCAGCAAAATTAGAACGTCGCTGTAACGCGCAGGACGATAGTGATCACCATCAAATACTGGGGTTTCCTCATTAATTAATGATTGGATACGCGCAGCAATCAGACGGCCTTCTTCGAGATAGACTGATTCTTCAATCTCGGTTTTGGCCTCTGACAACGGGTTTCGAAAGCTGATAGCAGTCTCTGCCTGAACTTTTTTAGGTGCTTTTTTCTGTTCAATCAGGGGGTGGATTTCGAGCATCCCCCAACGCTCACTATGCTCGCATTGGTGTTGACTAAAGGCTGGGAAACGTGGGCCGAGTCGGCTGAATATCTCGTTCACGGCATCAATGATAATTGCTGATGAGCGCCAGGAGTGATCATTATTGAAATGCTGACTGCCATATTCTTGTTGCGACCACTCGTTAGCATATTGCTGAATACTGGAGTTGGCACCACGAAAACCATAAATCGACTGTTTCACATCACCGACTAAAAATAGGCTGGCAGGGGCGAGGCTCTCACTGACTAGCTCTTTAGAGGAGAGGAGTAGCGGTTGCAGGAACTGCCATTGAATCGGGTTGGTGTCTTGGAACTCATCAACCAAATAATGGCGGATACGCATACCTAGCTTATACTGCACCCAGAGTGCTTGTCCTTGATCACGTAATAATCGAAAAGTTTCCCACTCTAAGTCTGAAAAATCGACGACCCCCTGTTCCTGCTTAAGGTTTTGAAAAATCTCTATGAGGCGCTTGCCACAGTAAAACCATGCGGCACTAGCACGGCGGTAAATTCGACGTTGATGGCTTTCAATCGCTAGATCTAAATTAATCTTAAGCAGAACGAGATCATTTAGGCACTGATCACTAATGTCTTCGCCAACCTTCTTGATTAAAGTCTTAGAGAGCTTATGACTCCGTTCTTTCTCATGATTACTGCTAAGCGTATAGAAGACATTAAGCAGCTTCAGTAGGCGTTGATCTAGCGTTAAGTCAGCAGTAATGAAGAGATCGATATCTACAACCAGGCCCTGTTGGCTAGTATTACCATGGCGAAAAACTTCAGCAATCTGCTGAGCTGCCCTGATTAACTCCGCTTCAGAGCTAAATGGCTCTAGTGGTTTATGTTGTTGATCTAAACAGTGCAGGGCGTGTTCTAACTGATGCCCATCAATGAAGCTGCGCCATTCATTCTGTTTGTTTAAAAACAGTTTAAGAACATCGCCTAATGTCGAATAACTGGTGCACCACTGGGCTAAGCAGGTGATTTCTTCAGATAATTTTTTCTCATTGGCTTGTTCGCTGAGTCGTAATAAGCGAGAAAAAGCGAGCGTTTGTAAGGCTGTAACCTCTTCACATAGTTCAAAGCCTGTTGCTAACTCCGATTCTAGCGGGAAGGCATGCACAATATCCTCGCAAAAGGCGTGAAAAGTACTGATGCGTATATTTTGATCAGCAAACAGCACGCGCTCATAGAGATCCCGTGCCAAAGCGATTTGCGCCTTGTCTGCGGGTTCATTAATCGAGATTAATGCTGTTTTTAGTCTCTCTTCATCCCACTCTGCCCAGTTTTGCAGGGTGCTGTGTAAGCGTTGACGCATTTCTGCAGCGCCTTTGCGGGTAAAGGTGATAGCTAAGATATGCTGGGGTTCAGCGCCAGCCAACAATAGGCGGCAGATACGGGTAATCAGTAGATAGGTCTTACCTGAGCCCGCAGATGCAAAAATATTCGCATTTATTTGTGGTTGGGTAGCATTAATTAGACTAGTCATGATTTTTCGCCAAAGATCAGGGGATGCTTTCTGCTTTCAGTTTCGTATACACTAGCCAGCGCACGCGGGGCTAGCTTTGAGGTATCCCCGCCAACTGTGGAAATGTGCTGCTTGAAATAATCGGCTGTCCGCATACTAAATTCTTATTTTTGAGAGCGCTGCTAACTGAGTTCCTATGGCTAAAGATTATGATGCTGCATCCATCGAGGTATTAAGTGGCCTCGACCCCGTGCGTAAACGCCCTGGGATGTATACCGATACTGCGCGACCTAACCATCTGGCGCAAGAAATTATTGATAATAG
>JAQWYM010000086.1 GCA_029253965.1 Gammaproteobacteria bacterium | reverse complement strand
CCTACACTCACACCGTTTTTGGGTGGAAAGTGAAAAGCGCTGGGTCAAACTCCGTGTATCTGCAAAAGGTATGCGTATTATCGATAAAAAAGGCATCGACACGGTACTCGCGGAAATGCGCGGTCGTGGCGAAGCAGTTAAGTAAGGACCAGAACAATGCGCGATAAAATTAAATTAGTCTCTAGTGCCGGTACCGGTCACTTCTACACCACGACTAAGAACAAACGCACCATGCCAGACAAGCTAGAACTAAAGAAGTTTGATCCTGTTGTCCGTCAGCACGTGATGTACAAAGAAGCAAAGATCAAGTAATCCACTTATTTCGCGTAGTTATAAACGGGCTGCAAACGGTAGCCCCTTAACGACTGCGCGAAATCTCGCAGTATCTCTATACCTGTCTGCTCGGCCATCTGGCACCACGCCGCCAGAGCACGTAATAATCCCTCATTATTTTCGTAACGCTGTCGCCACAACTGCTTTAGTTGTTGCTGACATTCATAGACCACACGTAACTGCTCACTATCCGCCAGAACCTCATTAAGCTCATGCAACTTCGCATGACTGACTTGGGCAGGTTCCAGTATTAAAGTCTTTTTAATCCGATTGAGCGCCGATTTATAGACACCATCAGCCAATCGCATCTCTTTTTGCAATATCGGCAAAGTCACTTTTTGCGCATAATCTGCCATCACATGCAGGCGACTAGAAACCATCGCACTAACCGCTTCTATATCTAGCGCTGTGGAAGCAGCGTCACTGGGCAGTGGTCGCGGTGCAACCTTGCGCACTGAGGCCAAGCCAACGCTCTTAAGCAGCCAGATATAGCCCCACCCTAGGTCGAACTCCCAAGGCCGAATAGAAAACTTAGCAGAGCCCGGATAAGCATGGTGATTGTTATGCAGCTCTTCACCACCGACAACAAAGGCGACATTCATTAAATTGGTTGCAGCATCCTCTGTTTCAAAATTACGATAGCCCCAATAATGCCCAACCCCATTAATGAATCCAGCAGCAAAAATTGGGATCCATATCATTTGAATCGCCCAGTACGTCAGACCCATAGCGCCAAATAGCGCGACAAAGGCAACCAACAAGAGAATGATGCCAAGATTGGAGTAACGCGAGTACAACTGGCGCTCAATAAAGTCATTCGGCGCACCATGACCATATTCACGGCTAATTTCAGGGTCACGTGCAGCCCGCGCATAAAGCTCGGCACCCTGTGTCATCACCTGCCAGATGCCGAGCACCTGTGGACTATGTGGGTCTTCAGCCGTCTCAGTTTTAGCATGGTGTTTACGATGCACCGCCACCCATTGCCGTGTCACCATCGCTGTCGTTAGCCACAGCCATAAACGAAAAACATGACTGACCAGTGGATGCAGATCGAGTGCACGATGTGCCTGACAGCGATGCAAATACAGCGTCACCGAGACAATCGTGAGGTGAGTGCTGGCGATGACAAAGAGAACTTCTTGCCACAGGCTCCACTCGAGTAATCCGTTTAAGATCTGCATTTAAAAAATCCATTTTATTCAGGGCACTAATGATACTTAGGCCAAGCAGTAGCCGCAAGCAAGCGACCAGTGCAAATGCGAGATTGGTTAATGAAAACTATGAATCCTCTTGTATAGATATGAATTTGAACAAGGGTTATCTACGCACCTGAAAATGATACTATCTACAGGCCGCCAGCAAGCCTTTTATAGCTCGCAAATCCGGCTAATAGAAAAACCCAAGACTAGGCAAAAAAGCCTATTCAGCGACATCATAGCGACATGGATACGAGACAACAGCAACTTCAACTCAGTAGCAGCAATGAGCAGACTGGCTTTAGGCTTTGTTATGGCAGCCAAACCGCTCGTACTGCTAATGTATTAATCCCATTGCAGAGCCTAGAGGCGGGCAACCCCTGTGAGCAATGGCAGGGATTAACGCCCTTAAGCATTGAGCCATCAGCGACTGTCTTCTGTAATGATGATTATTTACTCGCCGTGGTATCCAGTAGTGCTCTAGAAACAACGGACATGTTTGCTGCTAGCCATGCCGGCTATGCTCATATCTTTCGGCTGATGCAAGAACACGGCTACCCACAACTGCTGCGCACATGGAGCTACTTCCCCAATATTACAGCGGCGACGTCAACTGATGCCTACCAGCATTTCTGCTCGGGGCGGAGTCAAGCATACGCAGACAATATCAGCAGCCCAAAGCAGCATGAATACCCCGCGGCCACCGTCATAGGTCATCATGATGAAGGCTTCCAACTTTATTTTATAGCCGCCAAAGAAGCGGGTATCAGCATAGAAAACCCACGTCAGATCAGCGCCTTTAATTACCCAGCCAGTTATAGCAAGGATGCCCCTCTATTTTCGAGAGCACTGCTGCATCGCAGTGCAACACAACAGGTTTTATTTATTTCAGGCACGGCCAGCATCACCGGTCATGAAACCCAGCATCAAGATCAAGCCTTAGCACAACTGCAAGAATGCCTGCGTAATATCGAGCAGCTATTAGTCAATGCCAGCCAGTCTCAGTTCCCAAAAACTAGATTGGAAGACATGACGCAGCTCAAGGTCTACATCAAGCACGCCACAGATTACCCTGAGTTACGCACGGCATTGGCAACTCGCTTAGGCACGCTGGAACAGGTGCAATTCTTTCATGCCGATATGTGTCGCCCTGACCTTTTGGTCGAGATCGAAGCGATTGTTATACAGCCTCTGTGTACAAATTAAGCCATGCCAGAGCTACCTGAGGTCGAAACCACGAAACGTGGCATAGAGCGCCATGTTACTGATGCTCACATCCTTGGTGTGATTGCACACAGCCCTAAACTCCGTTGGCCAATCCCACAAAATCTAAATGAGCTGCTCGTCGGCGAACGTATTCAATCCGTAAGGCGGCGCGCCAAATATCTTTTACTGCATCTACCCAAAGGCTGTTTAATCATTCATCTTGGCATGTCTGGCAGTCTACGCATCGCCCCTGCAAACAGTGCAGCAAAAGCCCATGACCGTTTTGAGATGATCCTCAGCAGCGGCATCCTGCGCCTGCGTGATCCAAGAAAATTTGGTGCCGTGCTTTGGACCGAAGAGCCAGTCGAGGAACATCGATTGATTGCACCTTTAGGTCCTGAACCTTTCGCTGCAGAATGTAATGCAGATTATTTATTTGAACGCTCGCGTGGGCGCAGTTGCAGTATTAAGACATTCATAATGAATGCTCATATCATAGTGGGGGTAGGCAATATTTATGCTGCTGAATCTTTATTTGCTGCTGGCATACATCCACAGCGCGCCGCTGGACGCATCTCAAAAAAACGTTACGCTGACTTAGTTGAACATATTCAACGCATCCTGAAAAAAGCCATTGCACAGGGCGGTACCAGCTTACGTGATTTTGTTAATGAAGAAGGCAAGCCCGGTTACTTTAGTCAGGAGCTACAGGTATATGGGCGCGCAGGTGAGGCCTGCACCAACTGTCAGAGCACACTGCTCAATCTAACCATCGGTCAACGTAGTAGCGTTTACTGCGCAAAGTGCCAACGTTAACGGCAGGTATCATCAATCAAAGACTAGCGCTGAGCCATAGCCTCTAGGGTCAGCAGCCGCTTTAATCTTGCCACTAGACAGCTGCCACTCTATAGCGTGCATATCACCATAGCTACGATTCAACTGTTTCAGCTTATGCCCTTTTGCAGTGAGCTTGTTTTGTTCCTCTGCACTCAGTGCATCTAATTCAAACTGGATCTCATCAGGTAGGTATTGGTGATGGAAGCGACGCCCAGCAACAATTTCATCAACGGATAAACCTTGCGAAAAACGCAGTGCTGCTAATGTCAGCATGCTAATAATGCGACTGCCACCTGGCGTACCCAGTATCAGTAGGCGCTCCTGATCACGAATAAATAATGGTGTCATACTTGAAAGCATACGCTTGCCGGGTTGTATTTCGTTAGCGACACCACCAACTAAACCCCACACATTTGCTTGCTTTGGAGCTAGCGCAAAGTCATCCATTTCATCATTCAATAAAATGCCGGTACCCTGCGCAACAAAACCGCTGCCAAAGGGGTAGTTGATTGACAGTGTCGCCGCTACATAATTACCCTGCTGATCTAAGATAGAGAAGTGTGTTGTGTCTTCACCTTTAACCTCTGCAGCATATTCTAGATCACTACTGAGACTCGCTTGCTCTGGATTGAAATCTGCGAACTTTGCTTTTGCATAATCAGCTGAAAGTAACTTTTCCACGGGTACCTGTGTGAATGCTGGGTCGCCCATATATACCGCACGATCACGATAGGCACGTCGCATCGCCTCGACCAAAAGGTGAATGCTTTCTGCGTCGTATTTTAAAGGCAGTATTTCTGTCTCTAGCATCGCTAATATCTGTGACATCACTAAGCCACCCGAAGTGGGCAACACTGGCAAGACTAATGTCAGGTCTTTATATTTAGTCAGCTGCGGTTTACGAATAAGCACCTTGTATTGCTTCAAGTCATCCAGCTGCCAAATACCTCCCGCAGCCTTCACCGCAGCCACCATTCGTTTTGCAGTTTTCCCTTGATAAAAATCAGCTGCACCCAAAGATGCAATACGCCTTAGCGTCGCCGCTAGATCCTGCTGCTTGATTTTCTGCTTCGCTTGCAGCGGCGCTGCTGCAAATATACGTCTAGCCTCTGCATTGAAGACTGCTTGACGCATGGCTAAGTATTTTTGGTAGCGCGCATGAGGAATAAAACCCTCTTCGGCCAAGGCTACTGCAGGTTGTACTAATTGTTGCCACGGCAGTTGCCCATAACGCTGACTGATTAATTCTAGCGCTGCAAGCATACCCGGAATACCCGCAGCACGCGGACCATTAACTGAGTCCTTACTGATACTGCCATCATTATTTCGGTAGAGGTTAGGATGTGCTGCCAATGGCGCAACCTCCCGACCATCAACCATGATGTCCTCGCCCTCTGCTGCACTATGTAGCATCCAGAAACCACCGCCACCGAGGCCACTGCCATAAGGTTCAACAACGGCTAAGGCAAGACTGACTGCAACAGCAGCATCAAAAGCATTACCGCCAGCGGCAATAATCTCTTTACCGATCTGACTCGCAAGCGGGTGTGCTGTCACCACGGCCGCCTGTGTTTGTGTTTGTGCGCTCTTAGCTATTACCACTGCATGGCTTGTGAGCAGTAAAACAAAAACTAACATGATGCTTTTCAACACTAGTCTTTACTCCCAGTTGATTTCATCAACTGCTGGTATTTTGCCTGCAGTTGTTGCTCAGACTCAGCCTGCGTTTTGTCGACTAAGATACAGTCGACTGGGCAGACCTCTACACATTGTGGCAGCTCAAAATGGCCGACACATTCGGTGCACTTATGAAAATGAATCTGATAAATTTCTTCGCCTTCAAAGATTGCATCATTCGGGCACTCTGGCTCACAGACGTCACAGTTAATGCATTCATCAGTAATATATAAGGCCATAGAGATTCTTAGAGGCTAGAGCTTCGACTTATTGGCTAGGGCTTCGGCAACGATGGGATGAACAAAGGGTGTGACATCTCCACCGAGGAAGGCCACTTCACGTACTAGGCTAGATGAGATAAAAGAGTATTCATCAGCGGGTGTCAGAAAGAAGGATTCCAACTCACTGTCGAGCTGCCGATTCATACTGGCCAATTGAAATTCATATTCAAAATCTGAAACGGCGCGCAATCCACGGAGGATAACGACAGCATTTTTTTGTTTGGCAAAATCGACTAATAAGCCTGAAAAGCCCGACACTTCAACTTCTGGCCTGTCAGAAAATACAGCCTTCGCCAAATCCACACGTTGTTGCAGATCAAACACAGCCTGCTTATTGGGACTAGCTGCAATACCCAAGACAACACAATCAAACACCTTCAATGCGCGCCGTACTAAATCACTATGACCGTTAGTTAGTGGATCAAATGTGCCGGGGTATATCGCTGTTTTAAGCATATGCATTCGCCTTAGGGCGCCTGTTTTTGTTGCTGGATTAGTCCGTATTCTACTTGACCAGCCTGAGCCTGTCGCCACCAGCTCCACGGCTTCGGTAATGGCTCTGGCAATGCACCTCGTGCCGCCTCTATATAAATCATGCCATCGCTTTTAATAATATCTGCCGCTAAAACAGCCGCTAAAACCTCACCGCTTGTGAACTGCTGGAAAGGTGGATCTAGCAGTATGAGATCATATTGCTGCGCATCGGTTTTAATAAAACTCAATGCATCCGCTTGTATCACCTTGATCTGCGGCGCTGAGAAAGTGGTTACTTGTTGACGCAGTGTGTTGGCAAGCACAGCATCTTTTTCAACTAACGTCACCTCGCTTGCACCACGTGACGCTGCCTCAAAACCTAAGGCACCGCTACCGGAAAACAGATCCAAACAACTGCGCCCATGAATATCGAACTGCAACCAATTAAACACTGTTTCACGGACACGGTTAGCGGTTGGCCGCAAACCATCTGCCAACGCTACCGGGAGTAAGCGGCCACGCCATTGGCCCGCAATAATACGGACACTCTGCGGTGCCTGACTTAAATTCTTCTGCTTATTCTGCGGCTTCTTCATTACCCACTACAATCGTTACTAGTGAATCTAAATGCACTCGCTTTTGAAATGCTTGACGAATATCTTCAATGCTCACCGCCTCAATCTTTGCACTAAAGTCTGCTAAATAGCTGAGCGGCAATTGGTAGTAGCCGATCATTGAAAGATAGCCTAAGACATCTCGATTACTATCAATCCGTAATGGGAAACCACTGATAATATTACGCTTACTTAACTCCAGCTCTTCTACACTAGGGCCTTCTGCTTGGTACTTTGTCAAGACATCATGGCTGACTTGCACTGCTTGCTGAGCTTGATCAGCTCGTGTTTGCAAACCAATGACAAAAGGACCGGACTGCTGCAAAGGCATAAAGTAACTATACACACTATAAGAGAGACCGCGTTTGCTACGCACTTCTTCTACCAGACGTGAAGTAAAACCTCCACCGCCTAAGACATGATTACCGACATACAAAGAAAAGTAATCTGGATCACCACGCGCAACACCCAGCTGACCAATACGCACATGTGCTTGCTGCGATGGAAAGACAATATGTGTCTGCTTTGATTTTATTTTTGAATCACTTAACGCTCTATTTTTTTCTATTGGATCACCATCATTCAATGCCTGACTAATCTTCACCGCAAGCTGCTCAGCTTGCTCACGGCTGAGGTCACCGACTATGGCAATAACCGCTGTCTGTGCAAGGAAATATTGTTGATAGAATTTTTTGATGTCAGCATGTTGAATAGCTTGCACAGACTCTACTGAACCCTGCTCAGGCTGTGCATAAGGATGCCCTGCATAAAGAGCGGCATAAAATGCTTGGTTAATTATTACAGCTGGACTTTGTTCGCCATTTTTTATGCCAATCAGTAATCGATTCTTCTCACGCTCAAAGTCACCTTGCGGAAAACTCGGCTGAGCAATGACCTTAAGCAAGGTCTTCGCTGCTGACTGAAATAAAACCTCATCGGAAAGACTGCGCAGAGTAATCATTGAACGATCTAAACTGACACTGGTGCTGTATTGAGCGCCCACATCTTCAAAGCTTGCGGCAATTGCATCAGCGTCCATAGCCGCAACTCCCTTATCTAATAGTCCATGCGTCAAAGTAGATAAGCCGGCTAAAGCGCCATCTCGCTCACTTCCCGCGTCTAGCGTAATTGCAACATCAACAATTGCCAGCTCATGCGAGGGCGCAAAGTATACGCGCGTGCCCTCGGCTGTAGTCCATGATTGAATCTGTGGCAAGGCTGATGCACTCTGCCATAAAACCAAGACACCTACTAAAGCACCTAGCCATACTTTCATCTGCTTACTCCTATTAATCATCACTCTAGTGCTCATTCTTAGCCATCTCTGACTGCCCACTCACTGGGGTTAATATAGCGATTGTTTGTCTGTCTTCAATTAGATACTTACGTGCCACTGCCATAACCGCCTGAGCATCAATTTTATTGATCTCATCACGGTAGTTTTGCATTTCCTGCCAACCCAAACCGACTGTCTCCAAAGAACCTAAGACATAGGCTTGTCGCTGAACTGAATCTAATTGATAGGTTTCACTGGCAACGACCTGCGCCTTCACTCGTTGTAGCTCAGCGGCACTGACAGGTTCATTCTTTAAGGTATCAATCTGAACCTCAATAGCGGCTTGCAACTGCTCAATGCTGGTGCCTGAACGGGGTGTGCCATCAAATAAAAACAGTGAGTCTTGTGCTGCATATAAACTGTAGCCTGCCCCTGCACTGGCTGCTATTTCTTCACCACGAACTAAATGCTTACTCAAGCGAGCACTACGGCCACCGTCTAATATACCGGCTAAAACAGCTAAGGCGTAAGCCTCAGATGACTCTTTAATGGTATTTAGCACCGGAACTTTATAGCCCATTAATAAGTAAGGCAGTTTCGCAACCGCTTTAATCTCGACATGGCGCTGCCCTACTTGTGGGGCTTCAACACGTGGCTTGTGATAATTAACCTGACGCGCAGGCAACTGACCATAATAGCGTTCGGCCATACTAAAGACCTGTTGCGGATCGACATCACCAACGACTACCAATGTTGCATTATTCGGTGAGTAGTAGCGTTGGTACCAGAGAGCGAGGTCTTCGACCTGCATATTATCTAAGTCATTCATCCAACCGACAATCGGGTTGTGGTAGGCACTGCTATTAAATGCTGTCGCCATAAACTGTTCATAGGTCAACGCATTCGGGTTATCTTCCGTGCGCAGACGACGCTCTTCTTTCACGACTTCAATTTCTTTTGCAAACTCTGCAGCATCCAATGTTAGATGTGCCATACGATCAGATTCTAATTGGAAACTAGTCTCTAGGTGTGACACCGCCATAACTTGGAAGTAAGCCGTGTAATCTCTGCCCGTAAAGGCATTATCACGTGCGCCCACTCGCGCCAAAATCTCAGAGAACTGCCCTACTGGATAGCTCGGTGTTCCCTTGAACATCATGTGTTCCAGTATATGTGAGACACCGGTGATGCCACCGTACTCCTGCGCTGAGCCGACTTTGTACCAAACCTGTGATGTCACCACCGGTGCGCGGTGGTCTTCTTTGACAATAACTTTAAGGCCATTGTCTAGGGTATGTGTGGAGACTTGAGCGCTGGCATTGGCGATCGACAAAACAACAATTAAAGCAACATTTGCTGCTACAATAAATTTCATCATTACTATGTACCTAATGAGATCGTTTTTAGTGGGATTGAACGTTGTAGACCATACGTAGGCCCCCCAAGTTCGCACATTAGAATAGCATTATCAAACAGCACTAATAACAACTGTATATGACCGACCGTAGCTTATTTAACCGATTGAAATCGGGCCTCTCTAAAACACGTGACCTGTTAAGCCCTAGCTTTTCTAAGCAGAAGGTTGCCGAGCTTGAGCTCAGCGACGAATTACTCGAAGACTTTGAGGAAAGATTATTAATTGCTGATGTCGGCGTTGAACTTGTACAAACTTTAATCAACCAGCTCACAGTAGATGTCGCCGATGCTAAACGACAGCGCTTGCAAACCAGTGTCTCTGCATTATTTAAAAAACGTATCGTTGCGCTTTTAGAACCCTGCAACCAAGCCATCATACTGGGGGATAACAAACCCTTTGCGATCCTTGTGATAGGTGTGAATGGTGCCGGCAAAACCACCACTATCGGTAAGCTAGCCAGACGTCTCAAACGTAATCGCAAGCAGGTCATGCTCGCAGCTGGTGATACTTTCCGAGCAGCTGCGGTCGAACAATTAGTGACCTGGGGTGAACGCAATGATGTGCCCGTTGTTGCACAGGCCACCGGTGCTGATAGTGCTGCCGTCATCTTTGACGCTCTAGAATCAGCCAAGGCGCGTAATATTGATGTCTTAATTGCTGATACCGCTGGGCGCTTACATACACAAAATGACCTCATGACTGAGCTCCAGAAGGTTAAGCGTGTGATGCAGAAAGTTGATCCGGCTGCGCCTCACGAAACCTTGTTGGTGATTGACGCCAGCATGGGGCAGAATGCTCTCAGGCAGGCACAAGAATTTCATCGCAGCATGCAGGTGACTGGACTCTGCATCACCAAACTTGATGGCAGCGCGAAGGGCGGTGTTGTTTTATCCATTGCTGACCAGCTCGGCCTACCGATTCGTTATATTGGTGTCGGTGAGTCCATAGACGATTTACAGGTTTTTGATGCGGTGCAGTTTGCCGATGCCTTATTAGGGCTAGAAGCAGACACTTAAACAGCAGCACCCACCTAGAGAGCAGAGTTAACGCTATGATCCGGATGCAAAATGTGGCCAAGCGCTATGCGCAAACCGGTGAAGTTCTGTCGCAGCTTAATCTTGAATTAGCCCCTGCTGAGTTTGCCTTTCTTACCGGAGCTTCTGGTGCCGGTAAAAGTACCTTACTCAAACTGATTGCGCTGATAGAGGCGCCCAGCCGTGGCAATATTTTCCTGAATGGACGCAATGTGACTCATGCCAAGCGTTCACAGATTGCCAAAATCCGCAGCCGCATGGGCCTAATCTTTCAAGACCATCGCTTGCTACAAGACCGTAATGTCTTTGAGAATGTCGCCTTACCGCTGCGAATCTCTGGTTATAGCCAGCGTGAAATCCCACGCCGTGTCAGGGCGGCCTTAGATAAGGTGGGCTTGTTGCGCAAGGAAAAAGCAGAGCCTATCGCGCTATCTGGCGGTGAGCAGCAGCGTGTCGGTATTGCCCGAGCCATCGTCCATAAACCGCGCCTGTTACTCGCCGATGAACCGACAGGCAACCTTGACCCGACGCTCTCTTTGGAGATTTTTCAGCTACTCGCGCAGTTTCAACAGGTCGGTGTCACCGTCTTGGTGGCGAGCCATGATCTCAATCTGATTGCACAGATGGATAAGCGTGTCATCAAACTCGAGCATGGTCAGGTATTGACTCCTTTGGAAGCGCATTAAGCGATGTTTTCCAAAACTTTAGCGATCATTGTCGGCTGGTACCAGAACCATGTCATGTGTGCGCAGCAAAGCTTAAATAAGATCCTAGCGACACCGCTTGGATCGAGCATTACCATCAGCATGACCGCGCTAGCCTTTGCTATTCCCTTAGCTATCTTTCAGCTCTCACAGGGCAGTGCTGCCACCTTAAGTTCAATGCAAGAAAGTAAGCAGATTACCTTGTTCCTTGCTGATAATGTCAGTTATGCGGCGGCCGTCACGCTGGCAGAACAATTACAGCAGGAGCCGCAGCTGAGCTCAGTAGAACTGCTAGACCGACAGCAAGCCTTGACGGATTTTGCTAAGCGTAGCCAACTCGAGGGTCTCATCCAGAACCTGCCAGAGAACCCATTACCGCATTTGTTACTGCTGATGCCTGATGAAAAACACAATAGTCTGCAGCAATTAGAACAATTACAGCAGCGTTTAGAAGCGCTGCATGAGGTGGCTTATTTCCAATTAGACACTCTTTGGCTCAAACGTCTGCAAGCTTGGCAGCATTTAGCCACTCGCAGTTTGAGCCTAGTCACCGCATTTTTATTACTCGGCGCCTGCCTAATCCTCATTAACGTCATCCGTTGGGAGTTACTCAGCCGACGTGATGAGATCGATATCATGACTCTGGTCGGTGCCAGTGACCGTTATATTCGAAGACCTTTTCTGTACAGTGGCTTGTGGCTGGGGCTGCTCTCTGGAATGCTGGCGTTGATCCTAATACTGCTGGCAAGCGCCCTCATATACTCAAGTCTGGGGCAGATTGACACCTTATACGGCAGTGATTTAGCGAGAAAAAGCCTAATAGAGTGGGAAACCTGCCTTTTTGTCTTGGCGTCCAGTGCGCTCATCGGACTCTTCAGCGCCCGAATCGGGGTCAGCAATCATTTAAGAAACAGATGAATTACAGTTAATGTATAGAATAAAACAATTGATACACTAGACAAAACCCATACACTTTACCTCTAACACTATTAGCACTCTCTTTTTCAG
>JAQWYM010000049.1 GCA_029253965.1 Gammaproteobacteria bacterium | reverse complement strand
TCTAGGATACTTGTAGACTCTTTTGACATTACATTCTCAACAGTTAGGTGAATCGCGCCTATCTTACTGGATTAGATTTAATGCGTCTTCGTAAAGTTAAAATGGCGGGCTTCAAGTCCTTTGTAGACCCAACAACTTTTGTTTTTCCTAGTGATATGGTCGGTATTGTCGGCCCCAATGGCTGCGGCAAATCGAATATTGTCGATGCTATTCGCTGGGTTATGGGCGCTAGTAGTAAACACATTCGTGGTGAAACCTTAGATGATGTCATCTTCAAGGGCTCTAGTGGTCGTCAACCGGTTGGTCAGGCCAGTATTGAACTAGTCTTTGATAACTCTGCGGGTAAGGTTGGTGGGCAATATGCCTCTTATGCCGAAATTGCAGTGCGTCGCCAAGTTGCGCGTGATGGCCAGTCAAAATACTTCCTTAATGGCAGCAGCTGTCGCCGACGTGATGTGGTTGATATTTTTCTAGGCACCGGTTTAGGGCCACGCAGCTATGCCATTATTGAGCAGGGCATGATTTCGCGGTTAATTGATGCGAAACCTGAAGAACTGCGTGTTTATCTAGAAGAAGCGGCGGGCATCTCTAAATATAAAGAGCGCCGACGTGAAACTGAAAATCGCATTCGCCACACACGTGAAAATCTAGACCGTTTGAATGATTTGATTGATGAGATAACCAAGCAGATTGCTCGTCTGAAGCGACAAGCCAACACCGCTGAAAGATATAAAACCTTAAAAGGTGAAGAACGCCGCACCAAGGCTGAGTTACTTCTCCTAAAACTGCAGAAGCTGCAGCAGGAATTAGTCCAGCAACAAACCATTTTGGAGTCAAAGCAGACTGCTCTAGAAGAGAGCGTCGCACGATTACGCTCGGTTGAAGCCAGTTTAGAGACGCAGCGAGAGCTGCATGCAGCGAGTAATGAAAAAGTAAATGCCGTGCAAGGCAAGTTCTATGAGATTGGTGCTGAAATATCGCGATTAGAACAAGCAATAAAGCATGCGACTGAAAGTAAGCAGCGTCAGCAACGTGAGCTGCAAGACTTGGCATCACAGATAGATCAAATGCAAGCTGAATTGAAGCAACAGCATGCAGAGCAGGCGAGCGTTCAAGTAGTCACCGAAGAGAAAACTACTGGCCTACAACAACTAGAGACTGAGGTTGCTGTGGCCTCTGAAAAGTTAGCAAGTTCACAGCAAGCAGAGCGCACATGGCGTGAATCATGGGATGCGCTAATGTCAGATATTAGCAAGCCGAGCCATCAAGTAGAGCGACAGACTCAACAGATGTCTTCACTACAACAACAGATTGATCAAACAAGTCAGCGTCAACAAAAGTTTGTTGATGAGCGAAATGCACACTCACAAGACCAGCAGGCGAGTGATTTAGAGCCCGCTACAATCGCCCTGCAGCAGCGAGAAGAAGAACTCAACTCGCGTCAAACTGAGCTACATCAACGCATTGCAGCGATTGATAATACGCGTAGTCAGCTTGGACAGGAAAACCAGCAGCTAGAAAAGATGGAAGCTCAGAGACGTGGCTTCCGTGAAGAGCTTACGACCTTACAGGCATTGCAGAAAGCAGCCTTGCAGGGGCAACAAGAAGCAACTTGGATTGAACAAAACCAGTTAACTCATGCGCCGATCTTGATCGATCAGATTGACGTTGAATCCGGTTGGGAAAATGCTGTTGAAACAGCATTGCAAGGCTATCTAGAAGCCGTCTGCACCTTTGATATTGCAGCAGTCGCAAATAATATTAATGTCGATCAACCGGCTCAGGTGATGTGCTATGACAGCTCGAATACCTCGCCTGGTTCAGTTAATGCTGAAACTCTAGCAAGTAAGGTCACAAGTTCACTAGCACTGAATTCGCAATTAGATCATGTCTTTATTGCCGCTAGTCTTAGTGAAGCCTTGGCTATGCGCAGTCGTTTAGCCGCGCATCAATCAGTAATTACCGCTGATGGAATTTGGATGAGTGCTTCGTGGTTACGCTTTAGTAAGGCGGATGATCAAGAGCAGGGTGTCTTAAATCGTAAGGCTAATATTACTGAGTTGCAGTCTAAGCTTAGTGATCAAGAATCTAAAATTGCCGCCTTACAGAGTCAGCTGGTGGTGACTAAACAGCAGCTACAGCAAAATGAAGAAGCGCGCGAGCAGGCGCAGCAGGCCCATAACCAAGCTTTTCAGTTACATACTGAAAGCAAGGCTGGCCTACAAAGGCAGAAAACAGCTATTGAACATTGGCAACAACGCAATAGCTCTTTGTCTAACCTGATTGATGAGGCTCAGGAACTTCTGTCTGGCTATCAAAGACAATTAGAGCAGGCGACAGATGAGCGTGCTTTAGCGCAGACTAGTTTAGATAGTCATCTACGAAATAGAGAAGAGCTTGCAGGGCGCAAAGAAGGTTTAATCGTTGCACTAGAGCAAGCACGTTCACAGAGTACTGAGCTACAAAATCGACGACATGCACTGCAGTTGGAGATTGAATCTGGGCGAACACGCTTAGCTACCTCAAACTCAGCGATTGAGCGCATTAGTCAACAGATGGCTCAATCGAAGCAACGTGTCGATGAGATAAGTGGCCAGATCGGTGAGGTTGATAAACCTATTGAGGAAATGACTGCTCAATTAAAGTCTGAGCTTGCAGCTCGTGTTGAGGTCGAACAATCACTGCAGCAGGAGCGTGAAGCCCTAGCAGCTTTAGAGCAGTCCATTCGTGCGGCTGAAGAACAACGCATGGCAATCGATCAGGAAATTGGTCAGCAGCGTGAGAAGTTGAATCAAATACAAATGGATTCACAGGAATCCAAGGTTCGAGCACAAACGATTGAAGAACAGCTACAGGGCTTTGATTTTACTCTGGAAGATCTTACTGAGCAGTTGTCTGAAGAGGCTTCTCTCGAGCAGTGGGAGCAAAATGTCAGTGATCTGGAGGCGAAGATTAACCGCTTAGGCCCGATTAACTTGGCTGCTATTGATGAATTTAAAGAACAGAGTGAACGTAAGGATTACCTGGATTCACAGCATGAAGATCTAAGCAAAGCCCTTGAAACATTAGAAGGCGCCATGCGTAAGATTGATCGTGAAACCAAGGATCGCTTCAAAGATACCTTTGATAAGGTGAATGCTCATATTCAAAGGATGTATCCACGCTTATTCCCTAATGGTAGCGCCTACCTTGAGATGGTTGGTGATGACCTGCTGACGGCAGGTGTGGTTATTATGGCGCGTCCACCGGGTAAGCGGGTATCGTCTATTCAGCTACTTTCTGGTGGTGAGAAAGCATTGACTGCGGTCGCCTTGGTATTAGCGATATTTGAACTTAATCCAGCCCCCTTCTGTCTGTTGGATGAGGTTGATGCACCACTGGATGATGCCAACGTGGGTCGTTTCTGTGACTTAATTAAAGATATGAGTGATCAAGTACAGTTTGTCTTTATTACACATAATAAAACGACTATGGAGTACGCCGATCATTTGTTGGGTGTCACCATGCATGAGCCGGGTGTTTCACGTTTAGTGTCAGTCGATATTGACGCTGCCGCGGAAATGGCAAATGCAAATTAAGTCTAACTATTGAGCGGGAGTATGCTGTGTCTGCGTTAGAGCTAAGACTCTTAATGATCGTAATTGGATTACTGATTATCGTTGTGTTGTATATCTGGTATCGCGGCAGTCGCAACGACGATATTGTGAATATCTTTGAAGAAGATGACGAGACTTTTCTTGATGATATTCCAGACTTTGATGCTTTTGATGAGCAGGAAAAAGTAGCTGTGCCTGATGATATGCGGGGCGAATTCCAAGGGGTTAGCCAAGAGCTGCGTGAACAGGCGATAGTTAAGCGGCAAGAGGCGCGCAAAGCGCCAACTATTCAAGGTAATACGGTGGTGACAAAAAGCCGTAATGAAGAGATTGATGACAATGAGAAAATCGTAGTTATCCATGTCGTTGCTGCCGATGGAGAATCTTTTAGTGGCCCCGTTATTGAACAAATGATGGCGGAACTTGAACTTGAGTATGGTGATATGGGTGCCTATCACTGTAATGTAAAATTGCAAGATCAAGCGCATAGCATGTATTGCGTATTAAATATGTTTAAGCCAGGGACCTTTGATCCAGAAAATATGGATCTATTTATGACGCAAGGATTAATCTTTATTCTACGCTTGCCTGGTCCTGAAGATGGTCTCAAAGCCTTTAATATTATGTATGAGCACGCCTCTCGCTTTGCCACATTCTGTAACGGTGAAGTCTTGGATGAGCGTCGACAATCAATGACTGATGACACCTTGATGAGCTTGAAGGAGCACGTGCAGTTATTTAGTCTGCGTGCTGGTTAGACTCAGTGGCCACAGTTAATAAAAAAGTGCTAGAGCAATTACGTCGTACGATTCGTGACTACGACTTTCAATATTATGTGTTAGACGATCCCACTGTGCCAGATGCTGAGTACGATCGGTTGATGCGTGAGTTACTGAAAATCGAGGCCACTGATGCCAGCTTGGTTAGCTCAGACTCTCCTAGCCAACGTGTTGCCGGTCAGGCCTTGGGAGCATTTCAGCAGATCAAACATGAGCGCCCGATGTTGTCATTAGGCAATGTCTTTAACGAAGAAGAATTAGATGCCTTTGACGAGCGCCTTCGCAAACGTCTGGGTGTTGATAAAGCACTGGCCTACGTAGGCGAACCAAAGTTAGATGGTTTAGCTGTTAGTGTTCTCTATGAAAACGGTCAACTAATTCGTGCGGCGACGCGTGGTGATGGTCAGACGGGTGAGGATATCACTGAGAATGTTCGCACCATACGTTCAATTCCTCTGTGTTTACAGGGTGATCATTTCCCACGGCGATTAGAAGTGCGCGGTGAGGTGTTTATATCAAAAGCTGGTTTTAAACAGCTGAATCAACAAGCACGAGCAGCTGGTGAGAAGGAGTTTGTAAATCCACGAAATGCTGCGGCCGGTAGTCTGCGCCAACTAGATCCCAGCATCACAGCAACACGTCCGTTAGAAGTGTTTTTTTATGCCTTGGGCATAGTCTCGGAAGATTTTATTCCACAGCAGCATTTTTCTGTGTTGCGTTATTTACAGTCCTGGGGCCTGCGTGTGAATCCGCTGATTGAAGAATTAAATGGGGCCGCTGAATGCTATCGTTATTTTCAAAAGATGGCGGATAAAAGAGAGCGTTTAGATTATGAGATTGACGGGATTGTCTACAAGATAAACTCGATCGAGCTGCAAGAAGAGTTAGGCTATGTTGCACGTGCCCCACGCTGGGCTACTGCGCATAAATTCCCCGCTGAAGAAGAGCTGACACAGGTTCGTGAAATTGAATTTCAAGTGGGCCGGACGGGTGCAATAACTCCGGTTGCGCGTTTACAGCCGGTCTTTGTTGGTGGTGTCACCGTCAGTAATGCGACCTTACACAACATGGATGAAGTCCGACGAAAAGATGTCAGGGCTGGTGATACGGTGATCGTGCGAAGAGCGGGTGATGTTATTCCTGAGGTGGTCAAGGTGATCTTGGCGCGTCGGCCAGATAATAGCCAGAGTGTTCAGTTACCAGAAGTCTGCCCGGAATGTGCTAGCCCATTACAGCAGTTAGAAGGATTAGCAGTCATTCGTTGTAGTGGAGGCTTTACTTGTCCCGCACAGCGAAAAGGTGCCTTGAAACATTATGCATCACGCAAAGCTATGGATATTGAAGGTCTAGGTGACAAGCTAATTGATCAGCTGGTAGAGCAAAATCTTGTGTCTGAGTTGGACGATCTCTATCGTTTACAGTGGCAGGAAATCGCTGAATTAGAGCGCATGGCTGAGAAGTCAGCGCGTAATTTGGTCGCTGCTATTAGCAAAAGTCGAGAGACACAATGTGCACGTTTTATTTATGCCTTAGGCATTCGTGAGGTTGGTGAGGCTACTGCCCTTGCACTGGCTGAACATTTTCAGCAGGAGCTAGCAGCGCTGATGCAGGCTGATTTGCAGCAATTATTATTAATTGATGACGTTGGCCCTGTTGGGGCTAAGAATGTTGTTGATTACTTTGCTTTAGAGAAGAATAAAACGGTAGTGCTACGCTTAACTAAAGATATCGGAATAGACTGGCCACAGTCAGAGACTTTAATGAACCCTAATGAGGCTTCTTTGGCAGGGTGTACTTACGTCATTACTGGTACCTTAACCGCAATGTCGCGTGAAGAGGCGGCTGAACGCCTGCGTATGCAGGGTGCTAAAGTAAGCGCTAGTGTTTCAGCGAAAACTACAGGTTTAATCGCCGGTGAGAAGGCTGGTTCAAAGTTGCAGAAGGCAGAGAAGCTGGGGCTGCCAATCTTGTCTGAAGCAGATTTACTACAGTTACTTAATTAGGTATTTGAGCGCATTCATTATGAAGGGATTATTAGATCACGGTTTACGTTTAATCACTCTGCGAAATACACCGGCAGACACTCCATCCTCAAAAGTTATTCAACGCAACTTACTGCTGGCCTATATATTGTTGGCGCTACTATCGGTTGCAAGCCAGTTTGGTTTAGCACAGGCCACAGTGTATGCATTATGTGATGCCGCTATTTTATTCGTCTTTACAAAAATATTACTGATGAAACATCCTGAGCGTATTGATCAAACCTTTAATGCATTTTTATTGGCAGGTGTTCTTATTGGTGCAGTTCAAACCTTGGCAATGTCACTATTCATTAATGAGCAAACCGATCTCACTCAAGCGCCCTTATTAAGTTTAGGTTTCATGTTACTGGCCTTTTGGCTGCTACTTGTTTTTGGACATATCGTGCGACATGCGATCAATGTGAAATTATCTGCAGGTATCTTGATTAGTCTAGGTCTACTGATTGTAAATTCTTTAGCAATGATCACGCTCGCTAGTATCGTCAGCGTTTAGTGTCATGAGTATTTAATATGCATGTTCATATTCTTGGGATTTGTGGCACGTTTATGGGGAGTCTGGCTGTGCTAGCTAAGCAGCTGGGGTATCGAGTGACAGGCTCTGATATCGGTGTTTATCCACCAATGAGTACACAACTTGAACGAGCGGGCATCGAATTGATTGAAGGCTTTGATATCGATCAACTAGAAATGAAGCCAGATCAAATTATTGTTGGTAACGTGATGACACGTGGTCATGCTGTGATCGAAGAGATGCTGGAGCGTAAGCTGGAGTTGATCTCTGGGCCGCAGTGGTTGGCGCAGCATGTCTTAGGTGATCGTTGGGTGCTAGCCGTTGCCGGCACACATGGTAAGACAACCACGGCAAGTATGTTAGCTTGGATATTGGAGTATGCCGGTTTAAAGCCTGGGTTTTTGATTGGTGGCGCAGTGAATAATTTTGATTTTTCAGCAAGGCTGGGTGAGACACCTTTCTTTGTTATTGAAGCTGATGAGTACGACACTGCATTCTTTGATAAACGCTCTAAGTTTATTCATTATTCGCCGCGCACCTTGATTCTTAATAACTTAGAGTTTGATCATGCCGACATCTTTCGTGACTTAGAAGATGTTCAGCGCCAGTTTAAACACCTGCTTAAATTGATGCCAGCAAGCGCTAAGATGATCATTAATGCGGATGATGAGAATTTAGCGACATTGCATCAAGAGTCGCAATGGTGCGAGCAAGAATTCTTTGCTGCTGAGTCTGTAGCTGTAGAGACACAAGGGTGGCAGCTGCAAACACCGAGCAATGATGCTGGGCTTGTTAATCATGATGCACTAAGTTTCACACTGGATGGTAAGGCCTATGCAGGGGAACTGGCTCAGCCTGGGCAGCATAATAAAATGAATGCTCTGGCGGCAATGGCGGCAGCACGCCATGTTGGTGTAACGCCTGATATTGCCTTGGACGCACTAAAAGAGTTTCGCGGTGTGCGTCGGCGAATGGAGATTAAAGGTGTACATCATGGTGTCAGTGTCTATGATGATTTCGCACATCATCCAACCGCTATTCGATGCACTATTGAAGCATTCCGTGAGCGTCGAAGTGAAAAGTCTGGGCGTCTTATTGTGGTCTTAGAGCCACGCTCTAACAGTATGCAAATGGGCGTACATAAAGATCAACTCCGTGGCTCACTCTCTGCCGCAGATCATTGTTTTGTGTTTGATAATGGTGCTTTGCAATGGTCGTTGACAGATATCTTTAAAGATTCAAAGGTGGTTATCGAAAACGATATAGATAACTTACTTCAGTCAGTCATTGGTTTGTTACATTCTGGTGATAATGTTTTGATTTTAAGCAATGGTGGTTTCCAAGGTTTTTGTGGACGTTTATGTGAGCTATTATCTAAGGCTGATTCAGTTCACAAGTAGTCGCCACTTTTAGCCTAATGGTCATACGCGACATTGATCTGTACAAGGCGCGAGTAGGCCGCAGGATAGTTGTAGAATATGCTATTATTTGGTCTTTCTTAAGCATGGTATATCCGCATGCAGCTACCTATTTTCCCACTCAATACTCTGGTTTTTCCAGGGGGTGTTTTAGCACTTCGTATTTTCGAGACGCGTTATCTCGACATGGTGCGTGACTGTGCACGCGATAATACTGAGTTTGTCATTACGCTCGCTACTGATCGTCACGCAGCAGGTTCGCCCTATGCGAAGACGGCAACTGCGGTGCGTATCGTTGACTGGGATACGCTGCCAGATGGTCTGCTTGGTGTGACGGTTGAAGGTATGCGTCGCGTTAGCATAGCTGATGTGGAAATGAAGGCCGAGCAACTCCTAAAAGCTGATGTTGAAACTATTGCCGAAGATAAAGATATACCATTAGATGAAACATTTAAGGCCTGGGCCGATTTAATTAAATCGGTGTTAACTCATTTAGGTGAGCCTTACAATCAATTAGAATTCCAGCTTGATAGTGCAAACTGGGTTGCCTCACGGATGACAGAGGTACTGCCTTTAGAATTGTCTGTTAAGCAAAAGATCTTAGAAATTAATCATCCAGCGGTGCGGCTTGAGCATCTTCGTGAAGCGCTAAAGGATATTGAGTATTATAAAAAAAGAGCCAAATTCATCAACAAGGAGCAATGATGGCAACTGTAGAATTGAACAACGAAAACTTTAATGAGACTATTGAGAATAGCGATATTGTAATCATTGATTTTTGGGCCCCATGGTGTGGTCCTTGCAAATCATTTGCGCCTACCTTTGAGGCGACTTCTGAAAGTCATCCTGATGTTGTTTTTGCCAAGGTTAATACAGAAGATGAGACCGAGCTGGCACAGAGCTGTGGTATACGTTCAATCCCAACCTTGATGCTATTTCGACAACAAGTATTACTATTTAATGAAGCTGGTGCATTAGCCCCAGCACAGCTTGAAGATATGCTGACCAAGGTCAAAGAGCTGGATATGGATCAAGTACGTGCTTCCATGGCTGAGGCTGAAGCGGAGCAAGCTCAGGGGGAATAAATCCTCTTGATGCCTAATTGAGCACTTATTAATGGAACAAGCCCCTCATTCATATTCGCTTGCTTACATTATTAAGCTCGCTCTGCGGAATAAGCGAGAGCTGATAAAGGCGAATATAATCGCCATTATCGCTGTCGCTGCTGCAGTGCCAATCCCACTCATAATTCCTTTATTGGTCGATGAGGTTTTGCTTGATCGACCGGGTAAGGTCGTTGCTACGATTCAGCAAGCTCTGCCTTTTCTGCCGCAAGAGTCTATCTACTATATTGCTGCGGTTACGTTATTTACCGCCATACTACGCATTATTTCTGTGCTGCTTAATGTTTGGCAGACGCGTAAATTCGTTGCTATATCAAAAACTATTATCTATACCATTCGCGCGCAATTGCTGCGACGTCTGCGTCTTATTGCGATGTCAGAATACGAGTCAATGGGGGGTGGCACTGTTTCCTCTTTATTAGTTACTGACCTTAATACCGTCGATCAGTTTTCTGGTGAAAGCGTGAGCAAATTTATTGTCTCTATGCTGACAATTATCGGTGTCGCAATGGTGTTGTTCTGGCTGCATTGGCAGTTAGCTGTTTTTATCTTATTGATGAATCCTGCCGTTATCTACTTCACGATGAAAATGGGCTCCTTAGTTAAATCCCTAAAGAAAAAAGAGAACCAAGCCTTTGAAATATTTCAACAGGCTTTAACTGAGACCTTGGATGGCATCCAACAAATTCGAGCGAGTAATCGTGAGCACTTTTATTTAGGACGAGTTGAACAGTTGGCCTCGAAGGTGCGTGATCACTCAACTGAGTATTCTTGGAAGAGTGATGCAACCAGCCGCCTTTCCTTTGTGATTTTCTTAGTGGGTTTCGATGTCTTTCGTGCCGTTGGCATGATCATGGTGTTATTTGCTGGCTTAACCATAGGCGAAATGATCGCTGTTTTTGGTTATCTCTGGTTCATGATGGGGCCAGTGCAAGACGTCCTGAATATGCAATACAGTTATTTTGGGGCTAATGCCGCGGTAGCGCGTATTAATCGTTTACATGAACTCTCTGAAGAACCGTATTACCCACCGGTTTTGAATCCCTTCCAAGCACAGCGCGGGGTCAGTATCCAGCTTGAGAATGTCTCTTTTGCCTATGCTGATGGCCCCGATGTCCTTAAAGGGATTAACCTGACGATTGCGGCTGGCGAGAAAGTGGCGGTGGTTGGCGCCAGTGGCGGTGGTAAATCGACTCTGGTGCAGGTCTTATTGGGCTTGTATCCGCCTAAGGCAGGCGATATTAAATACGATGGCGTCTCGGTCAGTCAGATTGGTTTTAGCCGCGTACGTGAGCATGTCGCCTGTGTGCTGCAGCAGCCCGCCTTATTTAATGACAGTCTACGAATGAATCTAACTCTAGGGCGTGATATTGCTGATGCGCAACTCTGGGAAGTGCTTGAAGTGGCGCAGATTCGCGATCTTGTTGCAGAGCTTCCAGAGGGTTTAGATACACGCTTAGGTTTAAATGGGGTGCGCCTATCGGGTGGTCAAAAGCAACGCGTGGCTATCGCCCGCATGGCCTTATCTAACCCTAATGTGGTGATCTTAGATGAGGCCAGTTCAGCCTTGGATGTTGATACTGAATCACGAGTTCATGAGTGTTTGCAGGCATTCTTGCGAGATCGAACAACAATCATTATTGCGCATCGATTAAGTGCCGTTGAGCAGGCTGACCGTGTCTTTGTTTTTGAGGATGGGGCTATTAGTGAGCAGGGTAATCACCAGCAGTTACTGACCTCGGGTGGTCTCTATGAGCGTTTATATGGGGAGCAACAAGAGCAGAGCAAGTAAGGGTTGCATTTAGTAATGAGAATCATTATCATTGGTGAAACATTATTTCTTAGAGGTGTGTTATGACTCAGGTAGCAAGCAGTATCCAAGAACAACAAGCGCCACTGGTAACCGTTGATTTAAAGCAACTATTGCGTGGCAAGCGCTATACATGGATTAGTCACGGCAACGAGACTTACCTGCTACAGCTGACTAAGTCGAATAAACTTTTACTAACAAAATAGCTGGAATCGGCTATTTACAGCTCCTGTCATCAAGTTGATTCTTGATGAATTTACCCCAGCGAGAAGTCTTTCTCCTCAGTCAGTTTGTTAGCCAGGGTACTTTTTATTCAGTTAGGTGATGCTACTAAAGACCTTATCAGCACGCTCTAAGGTGGCTTCAATATCTGCTTCACTATGGGCTGCAGATATAAAGCCAGCCTCATAGGCGGATGGTGCAAGATAGACGCCAGCGGCTAGCATGCCCTGGAAGAATTGATTAAAGCGCTCCAAGTTGCAGGCAGTGACCTGTTCAAATGTTTCTACCTTATCAACATCGCTAAAGAAAAAGCCAAACATGCCACCGACATTATGAATTGCCATCGGAATATCATGTTGTCTTGCGCAGGCTTGTAAACCCAACACCAGTTTTTCAGATTTAGCATGCAGCGACTGGTAAAAGCCATCACTGTTCAATAAGTTTAAAGTGGCGAGTCCAGCGGTCATCGCAATGGGGTTTCCAGAGAGCGTGCCGGCTTGGTAGACCGGGCCGGTAGGCGCTAAGTAATCCATAACATCAGCGCGGCCACCAAAGGCGCCAACGGGCATACCACCGCCGATAACTTTGCCTAAGGTTGTAAGGTCTGGAGTAACTTGGTAGACCTCTTGCGCGCCACCTTTAGCAACACGAAAACCAGTCATCACTTCATCAAAGATTAAAAGGCTTTGATAATCATCACAGACTTTTCTTAAACCCTGTAAAAAACCATCTTTGGGTGGGATGCAATTCATATTGCCTGCAATCGGTTCGACGATGATGCAGGCTATCTGATCGCCGATTTCGGCAAAAAGTTCCTGCACATGCTCAATAGAATTAAAAGGTAGTGTCAGTGTGTGCGCAGCCAATTCAGCGGGCACCCCCGGTGAACTGGGTGTACCCAAGGTGAGTGCGCCAGAACCTGCTTTCACAAGTAATGAGTCAGCATGGCCATGGTAACAACCTTCAAATTTCAATATCTTCGAACGATTGGTGAAGCCTCGTGCTAAGCGGATAGCGCTCATGGTGGCTTCGGTGCCTGAACTGACCATGCGAATCTTTTCAATAGAAGGCACAATCTCGCAGACTAATTTAGCCAGATCTGTTTCTTTTGTCGTTGGGCAGCCAAAGCTCAAGCCTTGTGGAACCGCATCTTGCACCGCTTTTATCACTGTTGGATGGGCGTGCCCTAAGATCATTGGCCCCCAAGAACCAATGTAATCAATGTATTGCTTATCATTGGTGTCATAGATGTAAGCGCCCTGTGCGCGTTGCACATAAACGGGGGTTCCGCCTACGGCTTTGAACGCACGCACCGGTGAATTCACCCCGCCAGGGATATATTTTTGAGCTTCTTCAAATAATGATTGCATTGATTCCATAACACTTCTCTAACAATGGGTGGGGGTTATTTTGCTGCGTGAAGTATACCTTGTTGCAGTGTATTGATTGCAGCCTGAGTTGGATTTTCTGCATTGAACAGATGATGTACGCAAGCAGCCCAATGTATTTCACGGCGACTGATTAAAGCAATATTTTTCTCATGAATGCCGCCAATTGCACAGATTGGCAGACTTAGACGCTGCCTTGCTAAAACCAGTTGATTCAAGCTGCAATGGATAGCATGAGGTTTGGTGCTAGAACGAAAGACACGACCAAAGGCAGCGTAATCGGCGCCCGCTTGCTCGGCCTTTAGGCCGAGCAATAAGCTTGCGTAACAAGAAGCACCGATGATGAAACCAGCACCCAGGTAATCACGTGCTGCGCGAATTGAGAGATCACTGCGGCCTAAATGCACGCCATCGGCAGAAACTTTTTTTGCGAGTGCTAAACGGTCATTGATAATAAAGGGCACCTGATAAGCCTGACAGACTTCGCGGATCGCATAAGCTGTCTTTTCTAAAGCCTTATCAGTGAGTTGTTTATCACGTAACTGAATCATGCCTACGCCACCCACAAGGCAGGCTTCGACACGATCAGGCCATTCTTCATGAGGGAAGAGGCTGTCGTCGGTTAATACATAAAGACCGTTAAACATGATTTATAAAAAGGTGTCTTTATTGGCTTGAACACGGTGGGGAATGTGTTGACCCTGTCCCAGAGCCTGACCCTGTCTTAGGCTGTGGTGAACATAGGTTTGTGCCTGTTCTACCGCATTTACTAGCTTTTCGCCTTGAGCTAGCCTGCTGGCTAAGGCGCTACTCAAGGTGCAGCCACTGCCATGATAATGGGCGTTTAGACGTCGCCAGACATATTCAATCTGATCGCTATCGGGACGATAGAGTGTGTTTTTTACAGCGACGGTATCAGCGTCAGCAGTAGTCAGTAGAAGGGCATTTAAGCCTCGCTCGAATAACGCCTCAGCCTGCCTTGAAGGCATTGCTTCTAACCCACTTAAGAGCGCTAACTCGGTTTGATTAGGCGTGCAGATAGTGACTTTAGGCAGTAGCAGCTGCTGTATCACCTGCCAGTTAGA
Organism: Gammaproteobacteria bacterium; assembly: GCA_029253965.1. Classification (GTDB taxonomy): domain Bacteria; phylum Pseudomonadota; class Gammaproteobacteria; order UBA4575; family UBA4575; genus UBA4575. Next base: position 13,710 of record JAQWYM010000049.1, on the reverse strand, counting down.
CTGTTCTGCAAAGTGAATGCCGACACTGGCACTCATTACCGGATCAAAGACCACTGGAATACCTTCTATGCGAGATAAAAATGCGGCAATAATAGTGGCTACTTCAGGGTTTGGGATGACGCCTATTTTGCATGCATGAATGGGCATGTCACTTAGTAAGCAGTCGAGTTGCTGCGCAATCAAATGCGCATCGACGGCGTGCATAGATAATGCCTGCTGACTGTTTTGTACAGTAAGGCAGGTGGCCACCGTTAAGGCATGTGCTCCAGTTGCAGCAACTGCTTCAATATCCGCTTGAATACCGGCACCACCGCTAGGATCGAGTCCGCCTAAACAGAGTACACAGCTTCGAATATTTTCTTCTGACATATTTCTTCTTGCATAAGAGGCATAGGTGGCTATTATCAAGCCATTCTACCATGTCGACGGTAGCCTAATAGACTTGAATAAAGGGGTTTTACGTGTACAAGAAATACATGTGTGTAATTTGTGGATGGATTTATGACGAAGAAAAAGGGGCTCCAGACGATGGTCTTGCTGCGGGTACACGCTGGGATGACATACCGGTGAACTGGCAATGCCCTGAATGTGGCGCAATAAAAGAAGATTTTGAAATGGTTGAAATAGACGAATAGTCTTATCTAGACTTCGGCAGCCTTAATCGCAAACAGCACATCCAAGGAAAATAAATGACAGCTTTAATCTGCGGCTCTTTCGCTTATGACAATATTATGGTCTTCCCAGATCAGTTCAAGAATCATATTCTGCCGGATAAGGTACATATGCTGAATGTCTGTTTCTTGGTGCCTGAGATGCGCCGCGAATTTGGTGGCTGTGCCGGTAATATTGCCTATAACCTCAATTTGTTAGGGGGTGATGGTAAGCCTATGGGTGCTGTTGGGCAGGACTTTGCCAGCTACGCTGAATGGATGAAGGTAAAAAATATTAGCCAAGAGTTCCTATTTCCAGTGGCTGATGCCTTCACTGCACAAGCCTTCATCACCACTGACTTGGACGATAACCAAATTACAGCCTTTCATCCTGGGGCTATGAATCATGCTCATGAGCAGCAGATACCAACAGATGCAGGGATTAGTCTGGGGCTGCTGTCTCCTGATGGTCGTGATGCGATGCTGCAGCATGCTGAGCAATTTCATGCGGCAGATATTCCGTTTGTGTTTGATCCAGGTCAGGGTTTGCCAATGTTTAATGGTGAAGAGTTACTTCGCTTCATTGAGTTAGCAGAGTACGTCACCGTCAATGACTACGAATCACAGCTATTACAAGAGCGTACTAGGCTTTCAGAAGCGGCGATAGCGCAGCAGGTTAAGGCCTTGATCGTGACGCGCGGTGCTGAAGGATCAGTTGTCTATAGTGAGGCTGAGACCCTGAAAATACCAGCGGTTGCAGTGACGGACATTAAAGACCCAACCGGTTGTGGTGATGCCTATCGTGCTGGCCTGATCTTTGGCTTGATGCAGGCAATGGATCTGCAAACAAGCTGCCGAATTGCGTCGTTAATGGGGGCTCTTAAAATTGCCCATCATGGCACTCAAAATCATCAGTTCACAATAACTGAATTTGCTGACAAATTTGAGCAGGCCTTTTCTTACCGCTTCTAAAGTCAATGCAGGTTTGCTGTTAACGCAGAGAGAGTAGTGGCCAAGCATGCTTCTCTGCGTGCGCACGAAGCGTGTCGTCGGCATCGACGGCATGAGGGAACTCGACTATTTCAAGCAATGGAATATCATTACAAGAATCACTGTAGCCATAGCTGCCCTCTAGGTTTAATGACGTACCGGCCAACCATTCGTTGAGTCTTAGTGGCTTGTCTGCGGCAAAGCATGCGGCCTCTAATTCTCCCGTATAACAACCCTCTTTCATGCTCGGACGTGTCGCAATCAGTTGATCGACTTGATAAAGCTCTGCGATTGGTGCGGTAATAAAATTATTAGTAGCCGTAATAATCACTAAGGTATCGCCACGTTGGCGGTGGTACTGCAGTAGTTCCTTACCTTTTTCTAGCATAATCGGTTTGATCTTGTTCTCGACAAAGTCGGCACGCCATTGTTTTAACTTTTCTATGGGGTGTTGGCTTAGAGGACGGAAGGCAAAGCGACAGAACGCCTCAATATCAAGTATCCCTTGCTTATATTGCTCATAGAATTCTCGGTTAGTCTCTTCATATTCACTGCGATCAACAACACCTTGTTCCACTAAGTGTTGGCCCCAGAGGTAATCACTATCTCCACTCAAAAGGGTTTCATCAAGGTCAAAAAGGGCTAATGGCACAGGGTACTCCAGCTGTTTGGTTGGTTATTCGCAGACGTTCCACTCATTTTCACATTATTTCAGCAGGGTTTGCGCCGCTGACATGGCTATGGAAGAATGCAATAAGAATCATAGGGGTAGTCTAGTACAAGATGATCGATCTGCAAGGATATCGTGCGAATGTTGGCATTGTTTTGCACAACGCAGCTGGCCAAGTGTTTTGGTGCAAGCGTTGTGGACAGGATGCATGGCAGTTCCCTCAGGGAGGAATGCGTGAGCATGAAACCACCGAGGAGGCACTATTTCGTGAGCTGGAAGAGGAAACAGGTCTGGTTGCAGGGGATGTAGAAGTCATTGCTCAATCTCAGGACTGGCTAAAATATCGATTACCACCACACTTGATTCGGCGTCATTCTTTCCCAAAATGTATTGGTCAGAAACAACGCTGGTTTCTGCTAAGGATGAAATCAGATGAGAGTAGCATTAAGCTAGATCAGTCGGAGCGTCCGGAGTTTGAGCGCTGGACCTGGGTGGATTACTGGTTACCAATGGATGAGGTGGTATTCTTTAAGCGTGCGGTTTATAAGCGTGCACTGAATGAGTTTGCACCGATTCTTGACCGTGAAATCAAGTGATAGAACAGCTGTAGTTTAAATTATAGCCTGCGAGACCAGACGTAAACCCCTGATAAAGCGAGAAAGATTAGCGCTATAGCACTCAATGACATGAGAGTTTCTCCAATCTTCCCAAACAGACGTCCACTGTGTAGATCTAATAGCATACGTTCGAGACTAATTTCATGAGTACGGGCGTGATGTTGAATTTGTGCTGAAAGAATTCTAGGTGTTTCTATGGCATCAGGCCAAGCGATATTGCTGTCGCTGAGCGCTCGCCATTGGCTCAGCGTCTGATCGCTCCGCCAAACTGAATTTTTGCCTTTCATTAAGACCCCACCGATGCTATCTGTCATCAATGCCTGTGGCCTTACCGGTAAGCCAGAGTAATCGAATAACTGATCAATGACCTCTCCTGCCTTGCTGACTAATAATAAGCTGTTAGGGAGGGCAATGAGGATGTCTTCTTGCAATGCAATGCTGCCGATAAGGGATTCATTTATCTCAAGAGTTACTTTTTCATTAAGATAAAGATAGCGGCCTGATTTAGAGACGATGGTATCGCCTGCAGCATAAGAATGGACTGGGAATTCACCCAATGAATACTCTTCTAGTAACCAGGAGTTTGAGATAAAGCGTTGATCTAGCTCGAGATTGGCACTATTGAGTAGTAAGCCGGTAATGCTGAGTATTAATACTAGAAGGGCTGAACCGATACCTGTGTAACGGTGGAATGTTTGGAGATTAGGCATGACTTATAGCGTGCTGTTTTTGGATATCACCTCAGCATGTAATAAAAGTGCCATTTTCGCCAGTGTTTTCATGGCATTAACGGACATTGTTGCACCGGTAATATTATCGACATGATTGCTGAGCTTTTGCTTGTCCTTCAGATAGGCATCATCAAATTGCTCAGTAAAGAAGGTGTTGTGAATTTCCCAGCCTCGACTTTCGCGAAAGATAAGGACTTTGAATGAGACAATACGGTCATCTTCAACAACGAAACCCGCTGTAATAGGGCGCTCTTTGCCAATACGTTCAAGTATCCAAGCAGTTCGTTTACCTGATTGCCAGTAGGGAATTCTAACCTTGCTGTAGCGACCATGGAGGACCTTACGCAAGTTTGCTTTTATGTCACCTGTAATGAGTAGGCGATTAGCATCGGGAGAGTTTTTAGGAAAGCTTTGCGAGAGAAAGTCTCCTGGTTCTAAATAAACCCTCTTAGCATGAGCGCCAAGAGGGCTTAATAGAAGACTAAGAGTAATCAGGGTCAGTAGATAATCTTTCATATTCATCCTTAAATTACTCTTAGCTAGGTAGTGAGATGGGCCTAGAAGGACCAGCCAACACCTAGGTTATAACCATCATAGTCACGAGTTGCTTTATCTGCTGATAGCTCGTGCTTGCGCTCTTCCCAGTTAAACTTCAAGACTACTTGAGGGTGTAACCAGTAGTTAAAACCTAGAGAGACCTGGTCAAAACGATCTGCTCCACGTCCGGCACGTACATCTTCATAACGGCCAAAAAAGCCAAGTTTCTCAGTGGCCATGTAGCTAGGCTCAATGTAGTAACCATCTTGCTTGTCCATGTTAGCTGCCTTAGCTACATCACCATCAATGTCCCACTCAGCATAGAGTGCGCGAAGGCCGAAAGGACCATTATTATAGATCGCGTGAGCAACCCATAAGAGAGCTTCTTCTCTGCCGTCATTCTTGACTTGAGTCACGTCTTCTTGGTAGTTGATAGCGGCACCAATTTCTAGACCCGCGATACCTGTGTAGGTTACAGCAGCGGTGTAGGCTAACTCATGCGTATCTGCTTCAGAGGCCTTTTGGCGACCATAACGAACGGCGTACATTTTGCTTCCAGATTCTGGCAACTTCAGACCACTGTGAGCGGCTACTTCTATTTTCAAACCAGCGTCAGTGTGGTGACTAACCATTACACCAGATTCCCACCATGTGCTTGGAATAATCATTTTTTCAACGTTGTTACGTTCAACACCGTAGAAAGTGTTTGGCTCATGAGTTTCGTTCATGATGCCTATAGGGAGTAAGAATACACCGGCTAGAGCACTGCTGTTCTCAGCAAAATCCCACTCGATGTAGGCCTGCTCAATTTCAACTTCACCATTTTTTCCTTCACCTGCAACACCGTGCTCAATCTCAAATTCTGAGTAAAAACGGATTGTATCAGTGTACTCGTAACCTGCAAATAATACGAAGCGGTGAATGTCTGATTCCTCTACGTCATTAGCAGAGTCTTTAGCTTGTAGGTTGTTGTAGTGAACTTCACCATAACCGCCTAGAGTTACCTTATTTAAGGTAGAGCTGAGCGAAGATTCAGCGGCTTCAACGGCTGCTTCAGCAAAGGCATTAGCTTCATCAGCTGATTTCTTGGCTGCGGTGGCGAGCTCATGTGTTTCCTTAGCATCAGCTTTAGTTTGAGCTCTTTCTTGCAACATCATTTCTACAGCTGCTTTTAATTGCTCATATTCTGCGCGATCTACAGTGACTTGATCAGCAGCAAAGCTGGGTGCTGATAATTGTAGCATTAGGGCTGTAGCAGCCCCAAATAGTGTTATTTTTGTCATGTATAGGTCCTTTGTAAATTCCTGCGTAATGGAGAACATTATCACCTGTATAATGTGATAATTATCACGTCAATAATGTCTTTAAAGATGTGATGAGATTGTGATGATGCAGACGATATAGTAAAGTTGAAATTAATGCAAATCATTCTCATTAGCGTTATTAATAATAGTTAGTACAATGCTATTGCTCGCTCTAATGCGGGCATGTGACTGAACAATTGATTTTAATTAGGGGGCTATAGCCATGAAAAAAGTATTTTTCTTAAGTTTATATATCTCAGCTCAAGTACTGGGTCTTTCTACATCGAGCTTCGCTGATAACACGCCAGCAGTAAGCTCTGAAGCAGTGACTGAGCATTATGTGGTGATGGCGCATGCCATGTTTAAAGAAGCACAGACTGCAGCTAGCGAGCTGGCAGTAAGCACTGATGCTTTGCTGGCATCACCGAATAAAGTGAATCACCTCAAGGCTAAAGAGGCTTGGGTGGCCGCACATCGGGCTTATTCGCGGACTGAAGTGTTTCGTTTCGGTAATCCCAACGTTGATGATTGGGAAGGGCAGGTCAATGCATGGCCGATGGATGAAGGCTTAGTTGACTATGTTGCTAGTGGCTATGTCTCTGATAGTGGTAATCCTTTCGCACAAAAAAATCTGATTGCTGATTCTGTGAGCATAGATCAGGCACTGCTTCGTAATATGCACGAGGGTGCAGGCTCTGAAGCAAATGTGGCGACGGGATATCATGTCATCGAATTTTTACTTTGGGGGCAGGATTTAAATACGACAAAAAATACTGCAGGTATTCGCAGCCATCTTGATTTTTCGTTGAGCCAATGCGCTACCGTGCACTGCGATCGCCGTGCACTCTATATGCAGGAGAGTGTCGATCTACTGTTATCGGATCTAGCCGATATGGTGCAGCAGTGGCAGCCCGCTCAAGGCGATTACGCTAAGATGTTTATGGCATTAGATGTCGATACTCGTTTGCAACGAATGCTTCTTGGTCTCGGAAGCTTGGCTTATGCTGAGTTAGCAGGAGAGCGTATTCGTGTCGCTATGCTTGCACAATCACAAGAAGATGAGCAGTCCTGCTTTAGTGACATGACACATTTTGCTATCAAGGAAAATGTTGATGCCGTCGCTGATGTATTTAATGGTGTTATGCAGGCAGGCGGACAACGCTCAACAGGGCCGTCTCTAGGTGATCTTTTAGAGAAAAATGATACTGTAAAGCACAGCGCACTGATGTTGGCCTTTACAAAAGCACAACGCACCGTGGATAAAGTGGTACAACAGGCAAAGAATGGTCTACCATTCGATCAACAAATTTTGCTTGATAACGTTGCGGCTTACAGCACTCTAGAGATGTTGATAGCGCAGCTCAGAGAGCAAGCTGTTTTAATAGAGTCAATCAATAGCCTGCAATTAGCCATGGCTAAAGTCGAGCGATAAGGAGAAGGCATGCGTCGTTTATTAACGCTCATATTAGTTTTGGTGAGTGTTCAGGGATATGCCGAAGCTCCTTATTCCGGCGGCGCAACCACCGTCTTCAAAGAAGATCATAATGCGTATTCGATGCCAGCGAAAAATCTGTCATTAATTTCACGTGAATCCTTTTCTGTTGGGAATTCCTTTTTTACCAACCCATGGGTGGCAGCACCGGCAACGGTTTCAACCCGAGATGGTTTGGGGCCCTTGTTTAATGCGAACGCCTGTCAGTCTTGTCATATCAAAGATGGCCGGGGGCGTCCTCCATTAGCAGGTGAGGCCTTCGCTTCTATGCTGATAAAGGTAGGCTCTTCGATATCTGATCAGGGCGATAGCCGTTATGGTACACAATTCCATCAACGCTCTATTCCCGGAGTTGATGCAGAGGGTTCGGTAAACCTGCAATGGCAAAGTACTAGCTTCACCTCTGCAGCAGGCGAGGTCTTTCAACTACGCAAACCGCATTATCAATTTTCAGACCTGAAATATGGTGAATTAGAAGAGACAAGCTTTTTCGGTGGTCGTACCGCACCAGCGATGATTGGTTTAGGCTTATTAGAAGCGATTCCTGAAGACACCTTAATCGCATTGGAGAAAGCTCAAGCAGAGCTTGGCGTGTCAGGCCGGATTCATTGGTTATATGACAAAACGAATAAGCACAGAATTGCAGGGCGTTTTGGCTGGAAAGCGAGCCAGCCCAGCGTAAAAAAACAGGCGGCAATTGCTTTTGCTGAAGATATGGGGCTGATGTCTACTATCGTTCCAGATTCAAACTGCCAACCACAACAGCTCAGCTGTGTCAGAGCACCCACCGGTGGCTCACCTGAGGTCAGTGATCAGATCTTAGAATTAGTCAGTTTTTACTCCAGTACTCTAGCCGTGCCAGCACGTAGGAATATAGATAATTCTGAGATTATTGCGGGTGAATCAAGATTTAATCAAGTGGGCTGCAATGCCTGTCATACAACAACGCTAATGACTGGAGATCAGTCGCATATTGCTGTGTTGAGAGAACAGGAAATTCATCCTTATACCGATCTGTTATTACATGATTTGGGTGAGGGCTTAAGTGATCAGCAAAATGAAGATGATGCCTCTGGTAGAGAGTGGCGAACCGCGCCATTGTGGGGCATTGGCTTAATGCAGGCTGTTAATGGCCATCAGCAGTTACTGCATGATGGTCGTGCACGAGGTGTTGAAGAAGCCATCCTATGGCACGCTGGTGAGGCTAAGGCGTCACGTCGCGCTTACCTCTCATTGAGCGAAGGGCAACGTCAAGAGCTGCTACAGTTTGTTGATAGTTTGTAGTCAGCTCTGTCCTTAAAGTTAGCGATTCTATTGAGTCGAGACGCTAAGTTTTTTCCACCATCATCTCTTGTAGATAGTTCTGTATACCAACATGCTTGATTCGGTCTTGTTGTTCTTCTAACCAGTCGATGTGCTCTTCTTCACTATCAAGAATGGATTGGAAAAGATCTCTTGAAACATAATCTCGGCATTCCTCACAATATTGAACCGCATCTTTAAGGTCCTTGTGGGCATCCATTTCTAAATCTAGGTCGGCTTGAAGCATCTCTTCAGGGTTCTCACCAATTCGTAACTGGCCTAGCTTTTGAAGGTTTGGAAGACCTTCTAAGAATAAAACACGTTCAATTAATTGATCCGCATGCTTCATTTCATCAATAGATTCGTGGTATTCGTGCTCGCCAAGACTTAGTAGACCCCAGTTTTTATACATGCGCGCATGGAGAAAATATTGATTAATGGCGGTGAGTTCATTCACTAAAATAGTGTTTAGATGCTTAATGACTTGCGCGTCGCCTTTCATGATAACTAATCCTTATTATTGCTGAATATAAGGATAGTTTAGCATATTCACTATAATCATTGAGTCGCACTGTGGTTCGCCCTCGTTAAGGCAAAATTCAATAACTTGGTGGGCGACTATGTTGTTCTAGAGGAGTTACCTGGTTGTTGTGCAATTATTGGGATGCTCACCTGCCTAATATGAGAATTAGAGCTGCTGGCATTGCGAAAGCATTTGCGGAAGGTCGCTTTGCATTGGCCGCAGTCTGAGCAGGCACCGAGGATCTTGCGTGCTTCAGCTTCGCTAGAGACGCCTTGATCGACAACAGTAGTGATGTCAGATTCGCGTATTTGTTGGCAGATACAAACAAACATGATTCAAGGTAATGCAAATGAGAATGATTGTCAATATTGTTCGTGTTAATGATGCTAGTCTTTTGATTTGTTTCTTCAATCAGAAGCCAAGTGGTTTATATCGGCTTCACAATAACCAGTATGACCACGGCAACCAGTGCTAACACTGGGGCTTCATTAAACCAGCGAAACCAGACATGGCTATGCGGGTTACGGTCTTCTTTGAAAAGACGCACATAGTGCCCACAATAAATATGATAGATCACTAAAAGAGCCACTAAACCGAGTTTGATAGTCATCCAATAACCAATCATATAGGCCTGCCAGCCGATACTCAGCAGCCATGCACCGAAGATGATGGTAAGGATGGCACCGGGCGTCATGATGCCAAAATATAATTTACGCTCCATGATCTTGAAGCGTTCATTACTGGCCTCATCCGTTGCTTCTGCATGATAAACAAACAAGCGTGGCAGATAAAACAAGGCGGCAAACCAAGTCACCATAAAAATGACATGAAAAGCTTTGATCCAGAGCATATGAAATCCTTCTTATAAATATTGAATAAGTTGTTGGCGACTAATAATACCGGCGCAGGCGGCGTTATTAAGGGTGTTGATAACACATAAGATTTCAACGTCATGCTGTTTGAAATAGGTATGTGCTGTCGCCAGTGTGGCACGACTATCAATTGGCATACTGGTGATGCCAGTAAAGTGATTTGTGATTGCTTTATTATCAGATCCAGTCACTCGATGGAACAGTGATAGTGAGCCCTCATCAGAGGCTCTGAGTAATAGCCACTCGTTGCTAATGTTTAACGCCCCCGAGTTAATAGCGTCAAATTGTTCTGTTTTAGTAGTGTGTATGTCAGTGTTCATAATATGGCTGACGCCTATACTCTGAAGGCTTCGTACCAATGGGTTTTCTGCTGCATCTAAGCCTCTACTCTGCAAAATAACATCGATCACAGGGCCCTGTTTGAGGACTTGGCGTGTTACCAACTGCGCTACCGCAATACAAAGCATGCTTGGCCAAATAATATGCGGGTTAGAAGTGATTTCAAAGGCTGCAATCAGAGCGGCCAATGGCGCCTGTAAACAAGCCCCCATCATCGCAGCCATACCCAAGATGGCGTAAAGGCCACTGCTCGTGACCGGAAGCTGCAGTGTTTGATCTAGGACTAAGCCCATGAAAGAACCACCGACTGCACCAATCACAAAGCTCGGCCCGATAAGTCCAGCAGGCAGACCACAGCCGACAGAAACAGAAGAGGTGATTAACTTCATGACTAGAATTATGATCAGGGTCACCAGCGGAATTTGGCCTAAAATAGACTGGTTTAAACTGTCATAGCCAACCCCCAAAACCTGTGGCACAAAGATAGCTGTGAGCCCCGTGAGGGCTGCCGCGAAACTATAACGTTTGAAGATATTCCACTGAGCGGTGACTTCACTACTGCGGCGAACAATATAGATAAAGCTAGCTGCAGCTATACCTACCAAAATACCAAGAAGTAATAAGAAAGGTATTTCTTGTAGTGATACTGAAGGCACTAATCCTATTGAAAGAAAGGGTTCATTGCCTAATAACCAACGGCTGACACCGGTTGCCGCTACTGCTGAAATCATGATGGGAACAAAGCTGCCGACGGCATATTCTGCAATAATAATTTCCATTGCAAAGATGACCCCAGCCAGTGGTGTATTAAAAGCAGCGCCAATAGCACCAGCGGAACCACAGGCGAGTAAAATTCGTGAGGTGTTGTAAGGCAGATGTAGGCTTTTACTAAAGAGACTGCCTAAGGCTGCACCAAGATGAATACTGGGCCCTTCTCGCCCTAAGGATTGACCACTGATCAAGGCAATACTGCCACCAATGAATTGCATAATAAAACCACGTAAAGTAAGACTGCTATCGTGGTGATTTAAGCGCTCACGAACATGAGCAATGCCAACGCCTTGGCCTTTTGCAAAAAAGTGGAATAGCGTAGCTAGTAACATACCGCCACAAAGTGGTGCTAATAGTCGCGATAACGTATTTAAACTCTCGAAGTTTTCGGGTTGTCCATCTAAGAAGAAGGTTAGAGTAAAGTCGACCACTAAGACGAAAGCGACAATAACACCACCGGTGGCGATGCCTGTAAACAGGCCAGCCAGTGAAAGTTGGAGTAGTGCATCAGAGCTAGCCGATTGAATTCTAAGTCGTTCTAGAGCGATGTTCAGATTTTTTCTGAGAGACAGCTTGGACTTCATATGTGTATTATGCCACGTTAGTTAATACAACAAATTAATCTACATTAGATAGTAAATATTATGAGTACTATAAATATTGGTGTTGTTGGTGGTACTGGGTATACCGGCATTGAGTTAATCCGCTTATTACTGGCGCATCCACACGTAGAGCTTAAGGTGATCACTTCAAGATCTGAGCAGGGTAAATTACTCGCAGATCTTGTTCCTAGCTTCCATGCTGGACGAGATTTAATTTTTTCTGAGCCTAGCTTAGAAGTCTTACAGCAATGCGACCTTATCTTCTTTGCCACACCTAATGGCACAGCGATGAAAATGGTTCCAGAACTGTTAGTCCAAGGTAAGCGAGTCATCGATCTAGCCGCTGATTTTCGTCTCATGGATGCAAAACAATGGCAGCAATGGTACGGACAAGAGCACAGCTGTCCGCAGTTGTTGCAGGATGCTGTCTATGGTCTGCCAGAATTAAACCGCGAAAAACTAAAAGGCGCGCAGTTGGTGGCTAACCCCGGTTGCTATCCAACAGCAATAACTCTCGGCCTGCTGCCTCTTTTAGAATTAGGCTCTGTTGATCTCAATAATCTTATTGCTGATGCCAAGTCTGGTGTCAGTGGTGCCGGTCGTGTGGCACAAGTTAGTGCACTGCATGCTGAAGTAAGTGAAAACTTTAAAGCCTATGGCCTGCAAGGGCATAGGCATCTACCAGAAATATCACAAACGTTACAAAAAGTGACAGGCAAGGCTATTGAGCTCACCTTTGTGCCTCATTTATTACCGATGAATCGAGGTATTGAGGCTACAATCTATGCTCGTCTGCTAGATCATCAGGATATGGATTTGACTGCTTTATATGAAAAGCGTTATCAACACGAGAATTTTGTCACGGTGTTGCCAACAGGGACTGCGCCTGAAACGCGGGCCGTGCGTGCGAGTAACCATTGCATGATGTCAGTCACACAACTATCTGCAGGTCGTGTGGTGGTTTCCTCTGTGATTGATAACTTAGTTAAAGGCGCTGCCGGCCAAGCTATTCAAAATATGAATATTATGTACGGTTGGGATGAGTCTAGCGGTCTCACAAGCATTGGTTTAATTCCCTAGGGTGAGGCTGAATGGGTTCAGTTAAAGTTAAATTACCTAAGTATCGATCAGTCAGGCTCAAGGTGTATGAACCGTTTCTGAAGCGTTTTAATATACTGAGTGTCGCCTTGGGGATTTGCATTGGTGCCGGTAGTTGTTACTGGGGACTTAACTCAGAACTGCGCATACTCCTGCTATCAGATGGCCAAGTACTTAATGATATGCGCACCACCGCTGAGCAGGTGAAGTTAGATAATCAGAAGCTTGCTCACGAGTTGTCAAAGATGTCTCGTTTAGTCGAGATTGAGCGTCAGACGGGTAGACAATTAAAAGACATCTTATTGAAAAAAGAATTTGAGCTGGCTAAGCGCGAGCAAGAACTCAACTTATTAAGCTCTCTGATAGCACCAGAAAATGCTGCGTTAGGGCTGCAAATACGTGAGTTTAAACTACGTCAGTCTCCTCGAGATCGAGAGTTTTATTATGACTTGTTATTGACTCAGGCAGGTGTCAGTAAGAAGGCTGCCAAAGGTGATATTCAGCTCATTATCGATGGTTTAGTGAAAGGTAAACCGCAGCGCTTAACTTTTTCTGAAATAGCTGTCGAAAAATTTAAGCAGGTACCTTACCAGTTCCGATTTTTCCAGCGCTTGAGCGGCGTCATGCAACTCCCTGAATCCTTTGAACCTAATAACATTCAATTGAAGCTTACACCTTCAGGTAAATCATCTAAGACAATACAAACGACCTATCAATGGGCTGAACTAGTGAGTAAGGACTGATATGTTTTTTAAGAATAAAGTACGAACGGCAACCATAGACACGGTGATAGGCTCGCATACAACCATAGAGGGTGATGTTCATTTTGCTGGTGGGTTGCACGTGGAAGGGCTGATTAAAGGTGATCTGATCGCGAATAATGAGGAAAAAAGCATCTTGGTGCTGGCTGAAAAAGGCCGGATTGAAGGTGATGTCTTTGGCTCAGTAGTTGTATTAGATGGTGAGGTGCACGGCAATGTAACGGCTAATGTGTCGCTGGAACTCGCACATCACGCGAGGATTAAGGGCAATGTCAGTTATAAAACCTTCGAAATGGAAGGTGGGGCCGTTGTTAATGGTGTTCTTAGTCAACTGCGCAGCAGTGAACCTGTGGTAATAGAAGAGTTACAGTCAAAACTGAGCAAACAGGACTAATAACAACAAGGTCTTGTCGAGATTGCATGGTAGCTGTCTCTAGCGGGTAGTTGACCC
>JAQWYM010000048.1 GCA_029253965.1 Gammaproteobacteria bacterium | reverse complement strand
AGAACCAGCGACGCGTCTTATTATGAGCGTGAGAAACGTTGTTTCCCGCTACAGGTCGTTTACCTGTTACTTGGCAGACTCTAGACATAATGGTTTAAATTCAGTTGAATATTATTCTGTTAGGGCGGCGTACGTTAGCAGAAAGCTTTCGCAGAGACAACATTTTAGCAACAAAACGGCCTATAAAGTGGCACCATTAAGAGAACATAAGAAGAATAAGAGAAATGGATATAATATTTATAAAAGAACTCAATATTGACGCAGTCATCGGTGTTTTTGATTGGGAGCGACAAATTCGGCAGCGTATTAGTATAGATTTGGAAATGGGTACCGATATTAGTGCTGCCGCTGCAAGTGATGGCATTGCCGATACACTCGATTATAAGGCGGTATCACAACGGATTCGCGTCTTGGTTGAAGAAAGTCAGCCACAATTGGTTGAGTTGCTGATCGATTTGATTGCAAAAACACTGATGGCCGAATTTAATATTCCGTGGTTACGCATCTCGATTGCGAAACCAGGCGCTGTGCGCGGTTCTGCCGCAGTGGGTGTAGTTATTGAGCGTGGACAGAAGCCCTCATGACTCAGGTTTTTGTTGGCATCGGTAGCAATATTGATAAACACCTGCATATTAATCAGGTGTTGTTTGAGCTCAGTGAGCGCTTTGAGAACTTACAAGTCTCGCCGGTTTATGAAACCGAGGCGGTCGGCTTTGTCGGCGATAGTTTTTATAATTTAGTAGTCGCCTTTGATACCGATATGCAGCCAGATGAGGTTTATCAGTATCTGCGTGCGCTGGAAGCCGCTCATGGGCGTCGTCGCAATAGTGATAACCAGTTTGTACCGAGGACCTTAGATTTAGATCAACTGCTCTACGGTGACCAGCAAATTGACACTGAAACGATCAAGGTGCCGAACGATGATATTTTGAAATATCCCTTTGTACTCAAGCCTTTAGTGGATATTTCTGGTGATATGATTTGCCCAGGGCGCGATTGTTCATTTCTTGCACTATGGCAGCAGCAGTCGCATAAATACGAGCCATTACAGCAGGTCTTCCTCAACTAGGCGCGCGCATCGGGGTTATAACAACCCTGGGGCTATTAATTGCTAAGGGTGCGGCCACCGTCAACCGCGATGATCTGACCAGTAATGTAATCAGGGCCGTCACATAGAAACTGTACGGTTTTAGCAATATCGTTAGGGTGGCCTTCGCGTTTTAGAGCAGTGCGGTCAATAATTTCTTGATGGACGGCTTCATAGGCTTCCACTTCCGGCCACATAATAGCGCCAGGTGCGACGCCATTGACGCGTATCTCAGGCGCTAATTCGCGTGCTAAAGATTTGGTCATGGCGATTAAACCAGCCTTGGCGATAGAGTAGATGGGATAGCCCTTAAGTGGACGATCACCGTGGATGTCGACAATATTGACGATAGAACCGCTTTTTTCTCGCAAGAATCGACTGCATGCCTGACTCAGGAATAACGGTGCCTGCAGGTTAACCGCGATCAGGTCGTGCCACTGAGTCAGATCGATTTGATCCATTTCAGTCGGGTAGAAGGTCGAAGCGTTGTTCACTAATAGATCAATTCGTCCCCAGGCTGCTGCCGCCTTTTCTGCCAGTTCCGGTAGACGTTCTATCTGCTTTAGATCAAAGCCAATCGTCACTACACTCTCTGCACGAACGGCATTTAATTCAGCCGCTAAAGCATTCGCTAGATCAGCAGAAGCGTTGTGATGTAAAATGATATTCATGCCAGAGGCATGCAGTACACGCGCCGTCTCAGCACCAATACGTTTTGCCGCACCGGTTAGCAGAGCGACCCGATTCATTGTCTGTTCGGTCATAAAAATTCCATTTTTGGATGGTCACTTCTTATTCAGCTAGTCTTAACTTTGTTGGCCATAGCCATTGATCTTTAGTAAGCCATGCTGAAAAAAATAAAGATATGATAAGCGTTATGATAAAGACTGAGTAGCGACAAGATCAATAACGAGATCAGCTTCCCTAAGACTACAAGAGATAGGGGGCTTTAGAATAGAGACGAAAGCCAGACGGCTCGGTTCTGCCCAGTACATAAAAAGCGATCAATCATTCGATTCACTGAGTAAGTTAAGCCGACGACGCAAAATCTATGGATACGATACAACTTATTTTCTTAGGCATAGTGCAGGGGCTGACGGAGTTTTTGCCAATATCCAGCTCAGCACATTTGGTCTTGATCTCAAAGATCCTAGCTTGGCCGGATCAAGGCCTGCTGCTAGATGTTGCGGCGCATGCCGGTAGTTTAGTGGCAGTATTGGTTTATTTTCGCCTGCAGCTATGGCAGATGGCAATCGCCTGTTGCAACCCAAGCGTGAGTAAAAATAGCGCTGAGTTAAGGCTGCTTGGCCACCTCTTTGTTGCTACCTTGCCAATCGTCATTGTGGCTCTGTTTGCGGCGACTTGGATTGAACGTTATACCCGTGATCCATCGATTATTGCGACCACAACCATCGTCTTTGCCTTGCTACTGGGCTATGCCGCAATCAGTGCGCGCGAGCTGCGTGACGAGTATCAGTTGAGTTTAGGCGCCGTGCTTTTGATTGGCTGTGCACAGGTATTAGCGCTTATTCCGGGCACATCACGTGCGGGTATCACTCTCACGGCGGCATTACTGTTGGGACAACAGCGCAGCGCAGCGGCACGCTTTTCTTTGCTGTTATCGATTCCAACCATCTTTGCTGCAGTTGTCTATAAGGCACGCGATTTATCGACACAGACAATAGCCATTGATTGGTCTGATTTATGTTTGGTTATTATCGTCTCAGCGCTGGTTGCTTATCTCTGCATCGCTGTCTTTCTGAGATTGATTACAAGCATAGGCTTAATCCCATTTGTTGTTTACCGTCTGGCGCTGGGTGCTGCATTACTGCTGTTTCTATAGATGCTACTAAAGCACCTAAATCTATTTAGCCTGTTTCATACCCTGCTCCAGTGCAGCGCATCTTGCCTTCTCTAGCGCCAGACCAATTTCTCTGCCCTGCAAACGCTGCTGTTCTGCTGCAGGTAGCCGCACAAGGCTAATATCATAGGCGATCTTGCAGATAGCCCGCAGACGCTCCTGGAGAGCGTTAATAGCTTCTGTTGGTGTTAACAAGGCTGCGATACAACACATATTTTCTAAAATATGTAGACAGCGATCATTGCGACGGAAGACATCCAATGCCGCTAGTAGCCTTAGGTTTTCTGCCGCGGTCTGTGAGAAGAATTGCTCACAGGCACTCCAGTGTTTAAGCATTAACTGGGTCTCCTGTTGCAACGCCTTGGGCGTCGCAAAACAACTCAAAATAGCCTCACCACGTGCTAAATCAAAGCCCTGTGTTTGCTGGCAAGCCAGTAAAACGGTGGCACTAAAGCGCATCTCAGCATCGGCCAGTTGAGGCAATAGCGTGAGCTTGTCACGTTGATTCTCTAGACCCAACGCAAGCGCTGCGGCAAGTTGGCTGAGGGCATCGTGATCGAGTAGCACTTGAAAATAGACATGCGCCTGTGGGCAGCTCAAGGCCTTACGCGTTTCCTGCCAGACTCGTTCTTTTGAAAGTAAGCTTAATTCACCAGATTCAGCAATCACAGACATCAGTGCTGACGTCGAGGCACTGATAGTAAACCCTAAGGGTTTTAGCTTGGTGGCAAAGCGTGCCACGCGTAAGACTCTCAAAGGATCTTCTGAAAATGCTGCAGAGATATGCTGCAGTCGGCGTTCTTGAATATCTTTTAAGCCACCATAGGGGTCGATGAGACGGCCATCTGGATCTTCTGCAATGGCATTTATGGTCAGATCGCGGCGAATTAAATCTTCTTCTAAAGTCACCCCGGGTGCAGCATGGACGGTGAAGCCAGTATGCCCCTCAGAGACTTTGCGTTCAGTTCTGGCGAGGGCGTATTCTTCTTTACTTTGTGGGTGCAGGAAAACCGGGAAATCTTTGCCAACCTGTTGATAGCCAAGGGCAATAAGCTCGGCCGCTGTGGCGCCAACGACTACCCAGTCACGTTCTAATACCGGTAGGTCTAGCAGTCGATCACGAACTGCGCCGCCAACAAGATAGGTCTGCATGATGTCTTATTAAAGTTGAACTCAGTTGCAGTTTACATGCTTAACGAGCACGCAGAAAAGAATTCTAGGGCAAACAGCGGCAGATCTGTAGCTACCGCTATTTACTCAGATAACTGCTGGCGATAGATTCTAAGGAGGTGGGGCATGGTGTGCATTGGCTGCAAACACTATCCAGCGATAATGATCTGAAGTTATCCATCGATAGAGGTTTACCGGGCACCAGTTCTAACATCATAGCCTGTAATTTTGAGAGCATCGGTGGCAGTGTAATAACCCAACGAGGATGGCCTGAGAGCTTGCCTGTTAACTGCACCAATTCCTTTAATGTATAGATATTAGGCCCACACAGCTCATAGCTCTGAGCATAACTGTCACTTTGACTGAGGGAATTAGTCATGGCGTTGACGACATCACCAACATATACCGGTGCAAATCGTGCATTGCCGCAGGCCAGTGGAAAAACTCCCGGGGTGAAGCGTAATAAATCAGCGAAACGATTAAGAAAGCTATCACCCGGACCAAAGATAACCGAGGGTTTGAAAATAGTAATATCAACGTCACGGCAGTTATTAAGCAGGGCTTCTGCCTTACCTTTGCTGCGTAGGTAATGACTCGGGCCATCAACATCTGCATGCAAGGCGCTGAGTTGGAGCATGCGTGGGATAGCATTGCTGACACAGGCCTGTAGCGCATTCTGTGTAATTACATAGTGTGCAGCATTAAAACCACTGCCATCACGGCCTTTTTCATTGAGTATCCCGATTAAATTGATTAATACATCACACGACTGTGTTTCTTTAGCAAGTTCGGCAGCTGAATAGTCGGGACAGAGGTGCACGCTTAGGTTAGGCAGCTCGGACAGTGCCGTAGCATGATTTAACTTGCGGCTAAGCAGGCGAATCGTATGTCCATCTGCGGCTAAGCGACGACATAGTTCACTACCGACGAAGCCACCACCACCTAATATTGCAATATTTTTAGTCATAACTTTAAGTATAACGAAAAGCACAACTGAGTGGAGTGATTGCGCTAGACACTGTACTACTTAGTTAATCTGAGCCTGTTGTACAGCTATCGCTTGTTTTCCCCTGCGTTTTCAGCTAAAAGTAGATTTGGAGTAAGCTCATTCGAGTATACTTTTCCTAATTAACACACCAGCCTGAGAGGCCTAAAATCGTGAGTGAAAATATCACAGCTGTAAGTGATACATCGTTTGAAGAAGATGTTTTGAAGAATGAACAACCTGTACTAGTGGATTATTGGGCAGAGTGGTGTGGACCATGCAAAATGATTGCTCCAGTATTGGAAGATATCGCTAGGGATTATGCTGGACGCTTAAAAATCGTAAAGCTAAATATTGATGAAAATCCAGAGACACCGCCTAAATTTGGCATTCGTGGCATACCTACCTTGATGATCTTTAAGGCGGGAGAGGTGCATGCGACGAAAGTTGGCTCATTATCTAAGTCGCAACTAACCGCATTTATTGACCAGAGTATCTAAGCTGGTATGTGCTAATTATGTAGCAAGTGAAAGTAGGGTGACTTAACGGGGTAGACGATGCCTCTTAATAGTGATACTTTGAGAACTGAATCGCGCTTTCAAGCGCACCCTTGCCCTACCGATCTCTATATTTAAAAAAATTCTTATTCGGCTACGTGTGGCGAGCCATTATTATTTTTGCGGTAATTCCCTTTTATCCGCTGTTATCAATCTCAATACTTAAACAATCCAAGAATCCAAGAATCCATGAATCTTACCGAACTTAAGAAAAAATCCGCTGCAGAACTTGTTGAATTAGCTAACTCTATGGGCATAGAAAATGTCGCCCGTTCCCGAAAGCAAGACATTGTCTTTTCTGTCCTCAAGGCGCATGCCAAGAGTGGCGAAGATATCTTTGGTAATGGTGTACTTGAGATACTGCAAGATGGCTTTGGCTTCCTACGTTCTGCTGACTGTTCATATCTAGCAGGGCCAGATGATATTTATGTATCACCAAGCCAGATCAGACGTTTTGGCTTGCGCACCGGCGATACCATTACCGGTAAAATTCGACCACCAAAAGATAGTGAGCGTTACTTCGCAATGCTCAAGGTTGATGAGATCAACTTTGATACGCCAGAGAATGCAAAATCTAAAGTATTGTTTGAAAACTTAACACCGTTGCATGCTGAAGATCCGCTGACGTTATCACGCGGTAACGGCAGTACCGAAGATATTACAGCGCGAATTATTGATGTTGTTGCACCTATTGGTAAGGGCCAACGTGGTCTTATCGTCTCACCACCTAAAGCCGGTAAAACGATTATGCTGCAGAACATTGCGCAGAGTATTACCGCTAATCATCCCGAATGTTATCTGATTGTCTTGTTGATTGATGAGCGACCAGAAGAAGTAACAGAAATGGAACGTATGGTTCAGGGTGAAGTCGTTTCCAGTACCTTTGATGAGCCTGCAAGTCGGCACGTACAGGTCGCTGAGATGGTGATTGAAAAGGCTAAGCGTCTGGTTGAGCACAAACGCGACGTGATTATTTTGTTAGATTCAATTACGCGTCTAGCCCGTGCTTACAACACAGTTGCACCGTCATCCGGTAAGGTTTTGACAGGTGGTGTTGAAGCCAACGCACTAACTCGTCCTAAGCGTTTCTTTGGAGCTGCGCGTAACATTGAAGAGGGTGGTAGCTTAACCATTTTAGCAACGGCGTTAGTAGAAACCGGTTCGAAGATGGATGACGTTATTTACGAAGAGTTTAAGGGTACCGGTAATATGGAGATTCATATGGATCGCCGTATTGCTGAAAAGCGTATCTACCCTGCGATCAATATCAACCGCTCTGGCACGCGTCGTGAAGAGTTACTGATCGAACCTGATGTTCTCCAGAAGATGTGGATCCTACGTAAGTTCCTGCACTCAATGGATGAGTTGGAAGCGATGGAGTTTATGCTTGGACGCATGCAGTCGAGCAAGAATAATGTCGACTTCTTCCACGCTATGAAACGCTAAGCAACGCTTAGTGAGTTGTAAGCCTGAATCAAATAATCAGGCTTACAACTAATCAGTAATCGCGCGATGTCCTATATCGCGACGAAAATAAACATCACGCCAACTAATAGTCGCAGCGGCCTCATAGGCTTTTGCCTGCGCCTGTGCAACATTATCGCCTAAAGCACTGACGCAAAGTACACGTCCGCCAGCAGTGACAACAGTCTCAGCTTCCTGTTTAGTGCCCGCATGAAAGACTTTGCAATCACTGCCTAAATCTTGATCCAAACCAGATATGACATCACCTTTAGCGTAGTCTAGGGGATAACCACCGGCAGCTAATACCACCGCTAAGGCGCTGCGTGGATCCCAGTCTAGCTCAGTCGGTTGCAACTCATTCTTCGCTGCCGCTAAACAGAGTGCCATGAGATCACTACGCAGGCGTTGCATAATCGGTTGTGTCTCTGGGTCACCAAAGCGACAGTTATATTCTAAGACCTTAGGCACACCCTCATCTGAAATCATCAGGCCCGCATAGAGAAAACCTTGGAAGGGTTTGCCACTTTTCATAAAGCCTTGAGCGGTTGGCTGAATAACTTCACGCATAATGCGTTGATGCATGGTATCGTCAACCAAAGGTGCTGGTGAGTAAGCGCCCATACCTCCCGTGTTGGGTCCAAGGTCACCCTCATCACGGGCCTTATGATCTTGTGATGTCGCCAGTGGCACCACGACCTCATGATCAACCACACAGATGAAACTAATTTCTTGGCCGTATAAAAATTCTTCAATGACAATTTTTTGTCCTGCAGCACCATGTGCTTCACCACTGAGCATCTCACGCACGGCCTGCTGAGCTTCAACAGCAGTTTGTGCAATGACAACACCTTTGCCAGCAGCAAGACCATCGGCCTTGATAACAATGGGTAGGTTTTGCTCAGCAAGATAGGCTAAGGCAGGCGTGACTGCAGTGAACTCAGCATAAGCAGCGGTAGGAATGCCATGCTCTTGCATAAATTGTTTAGCAAAGCTTTTTGAGCCTTCCAGTTGAGCATTAAACTTACGTGGTCCAAAGATGGTTAGGCCGGCAGCTTGAAACTCATCAACCACGCCAGCAACCAAAGGTGCCTCAGGGCCAACGATGGTTAAGTCAATTTTTTGTTCTTCAGCAAACAAAAGTAAGCCGGCAATATCATCGCTAGCGATGGCGACATTTTCTATGCCTGCTTCTTTGTCAGTACCGGCATTACCGGGAGCAACATAAACGATGGCGACATCACTGGATTGCTTCAGCTTCCACGCCAGTGCATGTTCGCGTCCGCCGTTGCCAATCACTAATATTTTTTTCATAGCTTATTCATTCTAGGTGTATCGTGGGAGAACATAGAGTAATGCCAGTGGCAGACTGAAGACTGCTAAGACATTACCGACTAATACTATAGCAGATACCTTGCTGGGTTCTTGTGCATAGCGCTTTGCTAATAGGAAATTCATTACCGCAGGAGGTAGGGTGCCAAACAAGAGTAAGGCTGCTGTCTGCGTTTGCTCAAGCTTGAAAAGCTGGCTCAATAACAAAGCAAGGCTAAAGCCAATAATAGGTGTGATAAAGCCATGTGCTATGCCAAGACGCCAATGCTTAAATTCAGCATGACTGAGTTGCACGCCAAGGGCAAAGAGCATCAGTGGCACAGCGATATCACCGAGCATTCTTACCGGTAAGATAACTGTTGGTGCTAATTCAATTGCAGTCAGTTGTAAGGCTAGTGCCAATACTGCAGCCAGTATCGCCGGTGAAGTCAGGCTACGATACCACTTAGCTGAGCGATCAAGGATGTAAGTGGCGATCGCAAAGTGTGCCAGATTACCAACCAAAAATAAGACTAGAGCCGCTGCCATGGCGTCATTACCCAAGGCTAATAATATTAATGGTAGGCCAACATTACCGGCATTGTGAAACATCAGAGGTGGCGCTAGCGTTCGAAAATCAGTCTGCAGTAAGCGACTCAATGGCAGCGCTAATAAACCGGTCATTAACATCAATAATAAGGCAGCAGAAGCTAGCAGCAGATAGCTCTGCAAAGCAAAGTCAGGCTCTAGCAATGAGGCGAAAACCAATGCTGGCATAAAGACATTGAGATTGAGGGTGTTGATAGAGTCGAGTTGAGGATTTTGCCAACGACCAATAAGGATGCCAAGTGAGACAATCGCAACGATAGGAAACATAATCTGAGCGATTTGAATAAACACTACACTTGAGATCATGTTATGCCCTGGTAGGGTCAGTGTTTATTAGACTAGGTGATATCGGTGGTGGCTTACCTAGTCTAATAGAGCTTTGGCTTAATGCCGGAAATGGCGCACGCCGGTGTAAACCATGGCGAGTCCATGTTCATTAGCAGCGGCCACAACATCAGCATCATTACGTGAACCACCGGGCTGAATAATGGCAGAAATGCCAGCGTCATGGGCCATATCAATACCGTCACGGAATGGGAAAAATGCATCTGATGCCATCACCGCACCAGTGACAGTGAGATTTTCATCAGCCGCTTTAATGCCAGCAATCTTAGCGGAATAAACACGACTCATCTGTCCAGCACCGACTCCTATAGTTTGCTCGGCATGGGCATAAACAATCGCATTCGACTTAACAAACTTAGCCACTTTCCAAGCAAACAAGAGATCACGAATCTGATCTTCACTGGGTTCTGCCTTAGTCACTATGCGTAAGTCTGCGGCTTCAATAATGGCAAAGTCTTTGTCTTGCACAAGCAGGCCACCATTGACGCGGCGAAGATCATAGCCAGAAAAGTCAGCTTCAGCATGAGTGCAATCTAGTACACGTGTATTTGGCTTGCGGCTGAGGATTTTTTCTACACCGGCTTGCATACCTGGGGCAATAATCACCTCAACAAACTGTTGTTCTAATATTTTCGCAGCGAGGTCACAAGTCAGTGCTTGGTTGAAAGCAATAATGCCACCAAAGGCAGAGGTTGGATCTGTTGCGTAAGCCTTGTCATAAGCCTCATCTATTGAAGTGGCAACAGCAACGCCACAAGGATTAGCATGTTTGACGATGACACAGGCGGGTGATGAGAACTGTTTGACACACTCTAGGGCAGCGTCGGTATCTGCAATATTATTAAAAGACAGTGCCTTGCCTTGAATGAAGCGGGCACTGCTGACGCTAGAGCCCGCAGCTGTGCTTTCAACATAAAAGCTAGCCGTCTGATGTGGGTTCTCACCGTAACGTAAGTCTTGCTTACGTTTGAAGCTGAGGTGCAGGTCAGCTGGATAGGCGGCCTGTTGCTGATCTGCGGTACTGCTGACCTGCTCACCAAGGTAATTAGCGATCATGCCGTCATAGCCAGCGGTATGGCTGTAAGCCTTCCGTGCTAATTCCATACGTGAGCTGAGGCTGATACTGTGCTGATCGTTGTCTAGCTCCGCAATCAGGTTTGTATAATCTGCTGGATCAACAACAATGGCTACGCGGGCATGGTTCTTGGCCGCTGCACGGATCATCGCTGGGCCACCAATATCAATATTTTCAATCGCATCAGCATAGCTGCAGTCAGGCTTGGCAATGGTTGCAGCAAACGGATAGAGATTAACCACAACCAAATCGATGGCAGCAATATCATGATCGCGCATGACGGCGTCATCGGTACCACTGCGGCCTAAGATACCACCATGAATTTTGGGATGAAGTGTCTTTACACGGCCGCCCATAATTTCAGGGAAGCCGGTGTGATCACTGACATCAGTAACGGCAATGCCGGCCTCTTTTAAGGCCTTGGCAGTGCCGCCAGTAGATAAAATAGCGATATTCTTAGCGGCTAAGGCAGTCGCAAATTCGATAATACCAGTCTTATCAGAAACACTAATAAGGGCGCGTTGGATACGGCAAGGTGCTGATTCAGTCATAGTCTTAGCTTAGGTCGTATTGCTTAAGTTTTTTACGTAGGGTGCCACGGTTTAAGCCTAGGTACTGCGCTGCCTTGGTTTGATTACCTTTGCAATAAAGCATAACGGCATCAAGTAGCGGTCGTTCAACTTCTTCAATAACCAAGCGGTATAAATCTTCAGGCGCATGGCCATCTAATTTATTAAAATAATTTTGTAGTGACTGAGCTACAGACTCATGTAAAGCCTGTGTAGGTGCCGGTAAGTGGCTGTCCGCTAGGTCTAAATCGGGCGCAGAGCTGGTCATGCAACTTTCTC
>JAQWYM010000044.1 GCA_029253965.1 Gammaproteobacteria bacterium | reverse complement strand
CAAATACGTGCCCTGTGCGACCGTAACCTACACTGCGCGCCCTCTATTGCCTCTATATATCTTTTCGGCCTATAGTGGAGCGGGTGATCGGGATCGAACCGACATCATCAGCTTGGAAGGCTGGGGTTCTACCATTGAACTACACCCGCACATTGCTCTGAATTTCTGGTGGAGAGAGTAGGATTCGAACCTACGTAGACATAGTCAGCGGATTTACAATCCGCCCTCGTTGGCCGCTTGAGTATCTCTCCGCACACACAGCCGGCTATTCTCGGTGACATCTACCGCTAGGTCAACATCATATTGACAAAATATCTGTGTTTCAGCGCCTCTTATTCGTCGTAATGACTACTTTTTCCTTCGACTGTACGTTTTCTCGGCAAAATCAGATAAAACCCTGATTTAAATCTAATTTATAAATGCTTGTCTTCGACATCTAACTATTATCAAAAATACACTTTTTTTGAGATAAAATAAGCTACATTATCTCTCTCGCTAATCTCAACCTTCAAATATCATGAAAATTACAATCTACGGCTCTGGTTATGTTGGCTTGGTCACTGGCGCCTGTCTTGCTCAGGTCGGTAACCAAGTACTCTGCGTTGATATCGATAGTCACAAGATCGAGATGCTTAAAAATGGCCAAATCCCTATTCATGAGCCCGGCCTTGATGAAATGATGCAAAGCAACATCGCTGCGGGTCGTATTCAGTTCACGACCAATCCGGCCGCCGGTGTTGCCCATGGCTTATTCCAGTTCATCGCTGTAGGCACCCCACCGGATGAAGATGGTTCGGCAGATCTTAGCTATGTCCTCAATGTTGCTGAAACTATTGCTGAGCATATGCAGGATTACCGCTTGATCGTAAACAAATCCACCGTGCCCGTTGGAACTGCAGATTTAGTTGTTCAAGCGGTTAAGCGCAAATGTGCAGCGCTTAATAAAGAGACCGCATTTGATATTGCTTCTAACCCTGAGTTCCTAAAAGAAGGCGCCGCGATAGATGATTTCATGAAGCCTGACCGCATCGTAGTGGGTACTGACAGCAGCAAAGCCAGCGAGTTGATGCGCTCACTCTATCAACCCTTCAATCGTAACCATGACCGCATTAACCTCATGGACATTCGCTCGGCTGAATTAACAAAATATGCTGCTAATGCAATGTTGGCAACAAAAATAAGCTTCATCAATGAGCTTGCCAACCTTGCTGAGCGAGTTGGTGCTGATATTGAACAGGTACGCCTTGGCATCGGCTCTGATCCCCGTATTGGTTATAACTTTATCTATCCGGGCTGCGGCTATGGCGGCTCTTGTTTTCCCAAAGATGTCCAAGCACTTCAGAAAATAGGCCTTAAGGTAGACTACGAGACCACACTGATTGCGGCAGTGGATGCTGTCAATCAGAAGCAAAAAGAGGTGCTCTACAACAAGATCAAAACTTACTTTGCGGATGACCTCAAGGGCAAGACCTTTGCTTTATGGGGCTTGGCTTTTAAGCCAAACACGGATGATATGCGTGAAGCCTCCAGCCGTGCATTAATGCATAAATTGTGGGCGGCAGGCGCTACAGTCCAGGCCTACGACCCCGTTGCGATGGCTGAATGTGAACGTATTTATGGGCAACGTGATGACCTTTCTTTATGTGAAAGTGCAGAACAAGCCTTGAAGGGTGCAGATGCTCTAATTATCGTTACCGAGTGGACAGAGTTCAGAAGCCCTAATTTTGCAACACTGAAGGCCTGCTTACAAAGCCCGCTGATCTTTGATGGCCGTAATTTATATAACCCCGCCGATCTGGAAGCAGAGGGTATTGAGTATTACGCAATTGGCCGTGGTCGCTCCGTAAATGAGTTTAATAGCTAGATGTTAAATAACCGAAAAGACATTATCGATGCGAATCTCCCGCTGTTACTGGTAACACCAAACGGGAGTTGGGAAATAATTGTTAGTCTGCAGAAAATCGCAGCAGACCATTATCAAGGCATCTTTCTTCGCCTGAAGAATGACCAATTAGAAAGCCGTGAGTTATCTATTCATGAGTCACCCTTCCATATTGCTGAGGATATTTGGGAGTTACAGTATGGCGTGCAACTTATGACTTTAGGTCATGCAACTTTACGCAACCACCCAGCCAGCAGCGCATGGAGACAATGGCAACAGAATCAATAATTCATCGCTATTTAACGATCTACCTTAACTTCTGGGGACGTGTTGCGTCTTAGTGCATAGTGAAAGCCATATAGGTTGTTGAGCGCATCAACATGCACAATAGGCTCTTCACCGGGCTCAAAGTAAGCTAAACCTATGTACTCGCCGTTAACCGAGTCACAACCACTGACATTGAGAACCACATCCAACAGATTGTATTGTGGATCAATAATCGCAAGTGATCCTTGGTAACTGCAGTCATCTGAATCCGACCCTATAATTCCCCCATCACTAATACTCATATTTGTCTCTAGGCCATCCCGATCAATAAAAGACCACTGGCCATCTAATTCAGTAAGCTCAGGCTTACGCTCATAAATCGGGTTGTAGTCCAGATTAATAGCACCAATATCACCGCCGTTCATCGTTACAAAATGTGACCTTATTGATTGATTTTTTAATGTCCCAGTAATCGTGGCTTGATCAAATGGCGCACCATCTAAGGCAAACAACTCATACCTCGCCATATAGTACTGCTCCTCTTGTAGCTCTACTCTGCCACGACACATCGCTTTTGCCTGCACGCTAACTGCCGTAGATCGACCTTGAATTTGCAGTGCTGTAAAGTCATAACTACCACGTCCATTGATATCAAAAACCCCCTGCCAAATGCCATCTAAAGGCGATTTAACCGCAGGCATAGGCGCTATAGACTCCAGGTCTTTAGGCGAGCCAGTAACACAAGCAGCTAAACTGAGAACCACTGATAACAGGCATAAATTACGGATAAGTAACATTTGATCACTCCATGATGTTTTTTTGAGACAAAGGCACTGTTTTCAGGATAAAAAACAAGCATAAGCGAAGCAAATGCAAAAATTTACCCTTTCTAGTTAATTTTTACGGAATAACACTTGAAGCTTGGACGCAAGATCTCTAATATCTCGCATCTTGATTGATCAGATTCCTTCTGATCGCATTAGGGCCGCCTTAGCTCAGCTGGTAGAGCAACTGCCTTGTAAGCAGTAGGTCGTCAGTTCGACTCTGACAGGTGGCTCCATTTCCTTAGACCAGAAAAAATCCAAATTCTATTTTTCAGAATAACAAAGATCGAGAGCTTTTCATTCGGTAGTGCTACTCTGAACTCAATACAACTGACTCTCTCTTAAATCGTGAACACCGAAATAAACAGTCCTCAGCACCCCGCTAAGAAAATCAGCTTTTTCTTTTCAGACATAGGCCGAGGTGGCATCGGCCAAGTATTTCTATCTCTAGCTAGAGAATTCAGCCTAAAGGGGCATCATGTAGAACTCGTTCTGCAACAGTTAAGTGAAAGTGACCGTAGTCAGATACCGAAATCTATCTCTGTGTACCTCTTAAAACCAGAACCCATGTTCATCAGTCGTTTACGAATTTGGCGATGGTTTCCAGAGCACAGCAAAGCTTTACTCTACCCCTTTCTGATCCCTTTTCAGGCGCCAAAACAACAGACAGTAGCCAACGATTTAAGACGTTATCTAAATAACCATGCACCTGATTTACTCTATTCTGCAAAACCTCATACGAATATGATAGCTATCATGGCGGCTTTAAAATCCAGCGCTAATACAAAAGTCATTATCACTGAACATACTGCGCTATCAATTGACCTGCATTCACGACAAAAAAAATTACGCTTTAAAAATCTGCCTCAAAGTCTAGCCATCTTTTATCCAATGGCAGATGAGTTAGTCACCGTCTCACACTGTGCTGGTAAAGACTTATTAGAGACTATTCAAAATAATCAGCTTCGGCCAAGACCAATCTACAACCCAATACCGATTGATACTATTCGAGAAAAAATGAGGGAGCCGCTAGAGCATCGCTGGTTTAACAAGACAAAGGTTAAAGTCATTCTTGCTGTTGGCCGTCTTGAAAACCAAAAGGACTTCCCTACCTTACTACATGCTTTTTCAGCGGTACGTAAACAGGGTGAGTTCAAGCTCATTATTCTGGGTGAAGGCAAGCGACGTGAAAAACTAGAACTACTTATTAATCAGCTTGACTTAAATGACCATGTTGAAATGCCTGGCCATGTTAAAAATCCTTATGCCTACATGTACCATAGTGATTTATTTGTAATGTCCTCGCTCTGGGAAGGGCTGCCCACTGTTTTGATTGAGGCTTTAGCCTGTGAATGCAAGGTTGTCAGTACTGACTGTCCTTGTGGTCCAATGGAAATCTTAGACGGTGGTAACTACGGCAGTCTAGTCCCTGTTGCTAACTCACTCGCTCTAGCTGATGCCATGATTAGTGCAGATAAAATGACGTTAGACTGTCAGCAGCAATTAGATTATTTAGATCAGTTTCGTCCTCACCTCATTGCGAAACAACATCAACATGCTTTTTTTGATTAATAGCCTCTGAGCCACGGCTCAATCCTCAATGAAAAATTGTCCCGAAATAAACCTCAGACAGATTAAATCAATCTTGCATTCATCAATCAGCGCTATGCAAGCTCACTTCGCTCTTCCACTAAGTATGCAAGACCCTCCAGCACTAGATTTGGTGCATCACTATAACTTCCTGATAAAGCTGACAGCATCTGCACGCGATTACCCCCGGTCGCGATGAGTACGCAATCATCGTCCAGATGTAGCTTCATCTGCTGAATGACAGCACTCAGTCCCTGCTGTAAACAGAGCAAGCTGCCTGAGGTCATTGCGCTGCTGGTTGTTGCGCAAAACAACTGTACCTCTTCATCTATTTCTACCGCAGGCAAGCTCTGAGTATCCTTATTTAAGGCTAGCACCATGCTTGCATAACTAGGCATTATTAAGCCTCCGACATGCTCACCTGCTGCAGTTATACCGTCTATGGTTATCGCGGTACCACAGTCGACTATGAGTTTATTGCCCTTGTAATTATGATGCGCTGCTAACAACGCTAAATAACGATCATTGCCATATGCACCTGCCTCAGCATAAGCGAGTTGTATACCGTGTGCAGATGCCTCAGATTGATAAAAATAATGGTCATATGCAGCCAGTGCTTTTGCAATCAGGGCATTAAATTTTTCTCCCAGAACACTGACGACGTGGATGCTAGTTATTTCAGACAGAGGCAGTTTTAACATCAGAGCGGCTAGTTGCATCTCGGCATTGTCGCCAGAATAAGCAGCTGCATTGTTATGACTTAATTGATCTTGATGAAATAGCGCCCATTTGCAGCGGCTGTTACCAAAGTCTAATAATAACTTCATAGCATTCTCCTGAGACTCATATCACCCGTCAGCGCCCTATGCTCGCCATCTTGACTAGATACTTTATAGGCGCCATCAGCACAGATACCCTCGGCTGTTCCTGAAAACGATTGTTGTGCATCCTCTACACGGACTGCTTGCCCATAGAATGCATCTATAGCCTGCCATTGTGCTTGCCAATCACCCATTTGCTCAGATTCAAACTCAACCAGCGAGATAAACAATGTATTGATTAGTTCAGCGGCTAGTTGGTTGCGTGACAAACCATTATCTGCGCCCATCACCGCCAATATGTCGGTCCATTCTTGATCAATTTTTATGCTTTGATAAGCACTCATAGAGACGTTAACACCGACGCCAACTACCAGAGTACAGCTATCACTCAGTTCACCAAAACACTCCAGTAATAATCCTGAGATCTTTTTGCCATTACAATAAATATCATTCGGCCATTTCACCTTTATATTAGGTACACCTAACCGCTGTAAGCATTGAGCTACTCTTAAGGCTAGAAAGGGACTCAATACAGCGGCATGGATCAGTGAGCGCGATAAATTCCATACCATCGATAAATAGATATTAGCCGCATAAGGAGAAATCCAACTGCGGCCACGACGACCTCGGCCAGCCGTTTGGAGTTCTGATAACACCGCTGACCAGCGGCCATTATTTGGCGCTGCCAACTCACCTGCTAATTGATTAGTCGAACTTAACTGGTCAAATAGTAACAATTGGTCTTGCGCACCATAGCAATCTTTATTTAGATAACTACGCACTGCATCAGAGTCTAAAAGTTCGAGCTTATTCTTAAGACAATAGCCTTTACCGGAAACACTTTCAATGATCAGCCCTAGGGACTGAAGGCGTTTTATAGCATTATGTATGGTCGCACGAGTCACCGAAAATTGTGACGCCAGTACCTCTCCAGAGCAAAACTCATGCTTATTGAGTGCAGCTAAGAGCGCTCTGTTTTCAATCATCTTATTTAAGACTCATTAAAGAATATTCCCAACCCTACTTTATGCTGCATAAATCGCTCTTTGGTGCATAGAGGCGAGCCATAAGTGCGTTAACATTGTACTATAGCCTGAACGATTAGTAGCCTAGAGTTGCTAACAACATTATTCAGCTTCAACCTATAGCCTTTTTAGACGATACCCCCATGACTGACCAAGATAGCAGCAATTCAAGCAACTTTATTCGTAGCCGTGTGCGTAATGACCTCGCCGAGGGAGACAGCAGGCTCTTGACCCGATTCCCACCAGAGCCTAATGGCTATCTTCACATTGGTCATGCTAAGTCGATCTGTTTGAACTTTGGCATTGCAGAAGAATTCTCAGGGTCTTGTAATCTACGCTTTGATGACACTAACCCAGATAAAGAAAATCAAGAATATGTCGATGCGATTCGAAGTGATGTTGAATGGTTAGGTTTCCGCTGGAAAGACACTTTCTTCACTTCAGATTACTTTGAACAACTATACCAATATGCTGTGCAACTCATTCAAGCTGATAAGGCCTATGTGTGCGATCTGAATGCAGAGCAGGTTAGAGAATATCGGGGCAGTCTCACTGAGGCCGGTAAGGACAGTCCTTATCGACGTCGCAGCATAGAAGAAAATCTAGAACTTTTTGCACGTATGCGTGCTGGTGAGTTCAAAGAAGGAGCCTGTGTCTTACGCGCCAAGATTGACATGGCTTCTGGCAATATCAATCTACGTGACCCGTCTATTTATCGTATCAAATTTGCACAGCATCACCGCACAGCCTCTGAATGGTGCATCTATCCGATGTATGACTATGCTCATTGCATTTCAGACGCCATTGAGGGCATTAGCCACTCATTATGCACCTTGGAATTTGAAGACCATCGGCCTCTATACGATTGGTTCATTGAACAAATAGATATTGACTGTCATCCTCAACAGATAGAGTTTGCTCGTTTATCACTGGATTACACCATCACCAGTAAACGCAAATTACATCAACTCGTCACTGACAAGCATGTCAGTGGCTGGGATGACCCACGCATGCCAACCCTCTCAGGAATGCGTCGCCGTGGCTACACTGCCCGTGCAATACGTGATTTTTGTGAGCGAATTGGCATGACTAAAAAAGACTCACAAATTGATGTCAGTGTCCTAGAGAATTGTGTCAGAGAAGACTTAGATGAGCATGCACAACGTGCTTTGTGTGTCCTTAACCCAATCAAGGTCGTGATTGAAAACTACTCTGAAGACAGGCCAGATGGTGAAATGCTTGAGGTATCTAATCATCCCAAGCGCCCTGAACTAGGTAAACGTTCACTGCATTTTGGTCGTGAAATCTATATTGATCGTGACGACTTCATGCTTGAACCCGAGAAAAAGTTCTTCCGTTTAGCCCCCGGTAAAGAAGTCCGCCTGCGTTTTGCTTATTGCATCACTTGCAATGAGGTGATCTATGATGATCAGGGTCAAATTATTGAGCTACGTTGTCACTATGATCCGCTAACTAAGGGTGGTAAAACCGGTGACGGCCGCAAAGTGAAGGGAATTATCCATTGGGTGAGTTGCACAGAAAACACAGCATTAGAAGTACACCTCTATGATCGTTTGTTTAACGATGCAAACCCTGCTGCAAATGATGACTTTAAAATGAGTTTAAATCCTGAATCATCAATCATTTTAGAACACTGCTTTGGTGAGGCCAGTTTGGCCACTGCCACCACAGGACAAGGCTTTCAGTTCGAGCGTTGTGGCTACTTTAGTCGTGATAAAGACCAGAGCAAAGCGGGCCATTTGATTTTCAACCGCACGGTAACCTTACGAGATACCTGGGCAAAGATTAAAAAGCAGTAGATCACTACTGCTTTCACTACAGGTGTCTAGCGTTGATAAACCTCAGTGACGCGGCCAACAACGGCTAGGGCTGTCTGCACCTCTGAATTCGTCATCGTTTTATATAACCCCAAAACACCACCAGAGCCTTCTTCACAACCCTTTTCAGCAACCTCTGCTGCTGCCTCAGCAAGCTTAATTACCGCATCCATTAGCGCTTGATTTTCTAGCAACCCCAGTAGTTGTTGCAGGCTATCATTCTGCGCTAAACGATCAGCAATACACATCAACTGACCGAATGTATCCGCCAAACGGGCTACAATATCATCACTCAATGCGTCAGCTGCTGAACCTAACACACGCATCAGGTTCACTAAACGATCAAGATCACCCGTCTCGACTAGGCGCTTAATTGTAGGTAAGGCTTTATCAAATTGGCTCTGATTGATTTGCTCCAACAACGCTAAACTATCCACTGCAAGCTCTGCCAATCTAGTGACAATATCGTCACTCAATGCATCTGTAGCACTCTCAGCCAAACGCTGGCCTTCTGTTTTCATGTCACCTAACTGTGCCATTTTGGTTAACCTCGCTTAAAGTAGGCCACGGGCACTCGCCCAATACATTTTGTTATAAGCCGTTTTAAACCAATGAATACCCGCAGTAGGTGCTTTCGGATCAGGTGGATTTTGATAGTCAAACATGGCGTAACTTGCCTTACCTTCACCAGTTTCAATAAAGCAAAAAACCTTACCATCATAACGTCGAGGTGCAATACCAGATTCAGCCATTGCAGCAATATTCTCAGCCAAAACCTCGGCCTCAAAGTGAGCTGTCGAACCCGCTTTGCTTATGGGAATGTTGGTTGTATCACCAAGCACAAAGACATTGTCACGCCCTTCCATATTAAGTCGTTGGCGGTCGGTAGCAATAAAACCAGATACACCCAAGCTATTGTCTTCAATCACCTGCATCCCTTTATGTGCAGGTATAGTGACTAGCAGATCAAAGGGTTGCTCTGAACCCTCCTCACTAATAATGCAATGCTTCGTCACCTCTTTCATATTAAAGAAGGTCTCGTAGTGCACACCAAGTCGATCAAATTCTGGGGCTGCCCACTTTGCGACCGGTTCTAAACTATGCACACGTCCAATAGGGTAGGTATAATGCAAATCAACCTTATCCCAGATACCACGTTGTTTAAAATAATCAATTAGCATGAAGGTTATTTCTAATGGTGCCATAGGACACTTATGTGGTACACCAACAGCAACGACTACTTTGCCACCTTCAAATTTCTCCAGTCGCTTGTACATTTCAACTGCATCAGTTTCAGTATAAAACTGTACTGCGTGCTCACTCAGCCCAGGTATAGACTCAGCATCAGTTCTAGAGCCTGTCGCTATCACGACTACATCGTAGTTGTAACGAGACCCACTCTTTGTAGTGACATAACTATCATCCAATTCAAAGGTGACCACAGGATCAACTTCAAAACGAATCAAGGGGTCTAATAAGCTTGCCTGATCACGATACATTTCTGATGGTTGCATCTTGCCTACAGCAACATATAAGAGCCCGGGCTGATACATGTGTTGATCACTTGCAGACAACAGAGTAATACTGGAACGCCCAGCCTTTATTTCCTTGCGCATGCGGCGAACTAGATTATTCGCTAAAATAGTTCCCCCCATGCCACCGCCAATGACGAGTATTTTCATAAAAACCTCACTCGGTTCAGATACCCTTACTTTTCCTTACGAACAATGACATGCCAAACACCATTCTCATCGAAACTATCGAGAACTTGATGGCCGACCTTTTTAATCCACTCAGGAATATCATTGGCAGATCCCTTATCTGTTGCCAACACCTCTAATTCATCACCAACTGCAGCCTGCTTCATTCCAGCAATCAGCTCCATCAAAGGGCCAGGACAATATGTATTTTTTGCATCTACTACTATTCGATCACTCATAATCATTACTCCTTCAGCTTAAATTTAGAACGACAACACTTGTGAGTCGGAGGACATATCAAGAAATCTTGTCAGCCCCAAAGGCTCGGGGGTAATGTAATCAAGCAGTCCAGATGCGGGGATGTTGAGGATATCTAGTGCCATAGAACAAGGATAAATCTGTGCATCACCTAACTCTACTGCAGAGCGGAATAGCTCTCTAAAATCTGGCACGCTCTTATTTTGTAAGAGTGCACCTACCTCACCTTCAGACGGTGCTACATTAGTGTCACCCTGCTGAAAATAACGCAAAGAATTCATCGATAGGAATATATTTACTTCGTTACCACTAACAGCAGCAACAGAAGATATCATAGCGGCCATTTGCAATTGCTCACGGTCACCAGAGCTTACTAAAACAGACATTTTATTCGACATGCTCTTTCCTTTGGTTTTAACAGGCTATTAATATACATTATCAATTATTGATAAGTAATCAATTTGCGCGTGATACATAGGAAAGAGAGGGATATCTGCACACGTTTTGTGTGCTTTAAAGTGAATCTTGGCTAAAAATTTACAATAGCTCAGTTTAAGTTTGTCGTTTAGAAAAAATGTCCTCGCTCAAATGGCATCAAGGCATCCATGAAAATAGCGTACAGACTCGCTATAAGCTTGAAGCTTGAGCTATCCATTTCACTAGAAGCGGCTCTGTCGGTAGCTCGGATACGATCTGTAAGGATGTGTTTTGTCGTGAGAGCTTTTCTGCCAAGCGCTGTGGCTTTTGCTGCGCTAGTTCTATTGTAGAATAAATTGCAGTCGCCTCAAGCAATAAGGCCTGTTCTGCATTAATCCCAGGAACACGCATCAAGTCGGCTAGTGACAGCCAACGTTGAATAACAAAGTCTTCGACGCCAATACTCATTGCCAGCTCGATAATAGCTGCGCTTTGAGTGCAATATCTAAGCAAATCTTCTGTTGTCAAAATGTTTTTTGCTGACAACTTTGGTAAGGCTGATTTATCGATATCAGGAATATCCACTAATTGATGCGCAACTGTCGATAACGTCGACACCTCTGACTGCCTTTGTTCTAGCTGAGTGAGCTGCTGTCGTAGCTGATCTAACTGCTGCTGAGAGCGAGTCCGGTAACTAACCATCTGAAAACGCGCCACGAGGGTGCGCAAGAGCCACCCAACGCTGAGGCCAAGACTAAACATAATTAAGATTATCGTCGGGATGCCGACGATAAATTCTGGAATTTGATTCATTAATCCAACACCACGAGATAAATGCTAATAACTTTAATAAGCTACAGTTTGGTCGGATTCGGCGCGTCGCCGTAAACCTCTTTTGGATCAAATACCTTGCTATCTTCTTCATAGCCTAATACCAGAGGACCATCACCCTGTGGTTTTCCAATAGGCACTGAACGGTAAAAACAAGAACGATAGCCAACATGACAGCTGGCACCACCATTAACTGCAACTCGCAGCCAGACACAGTCCTGATCATCATCAATACGCATTTCTGCAATTTTTTGAAGCAGACCGCTGCTAGCACCTTTATGCCAGAGACAGGCTCGACTGCGGCTCCAGTAATGAGCCTCACCCGTCTCCACTGTTTTTTTGAATGCTTCGACGTTCATATAACCCATCATTAACAGTTCACCAGAGTCTATATCTGTGGTGACAACAGGGATCAATCCATCTTCATCGAACTTAGGTGCTAGGACGTTACCTTCTTCAACCTGTTCAATACTCTCGCGGGGAGCAAACATAATGCGCATTTTCCGTATTTATTTGGTGCAGAAGTATACCACTGCACCTTTTAGATTCCAGCGCCTAAGCACTGCTTAAAATTTTAGAACGGGTTCCAGCTTTTATCGTGTGTAATTTTCATATAGCCAACACTGGCACCGGCACGCCAGCCAACCCCAACTCGAATTGGCGCTAAGGTAATATCACCTCGTTTGACATAGTTCACACCGGCTCCACCGATAAAGTAAAGGCTACCATCTACTCCAGGGAAGCGCTGATAGATGTCCTCGACATTAGAGAGGTTATAGACCAAGACAAAGACTTTGGAGGCATTACCACCAAAATCAAAACCAAACGATGGGCCCTGCCAGTGCACAGTGCTAGTAAAACCATCACTCATGACTAGCTCACCATCACCATAGCGCAAGCCAACAATAATGGCACCACCTGCCTCACGGCCCCTAATAAATCCAACAGGCTCTCCAAAATCAGAGAACACCTTCTCAATGACAGAGGCAATACCCTCTGCACCAGCACCAAAATAGCTGCTCGCCTCACCTAGCACGGTTTCCTTATCAAAGGTCTCCGTTACTGCTTCTGTCTCAACAGCGTCATCAGCGGTACTCTGCTGCAAAATCATTGTGGTCCACAATAGTGCTAAGAGTAGATATCTCAACATAGACTTAATCTCCATACTCGATCTGCCCAGAATAACACCGATTTGCACCCTAGGAACACTTTGGATAGAGGTTATGAGAGCAAAATCTCTGCAATCCCAGCTGTATCTTCAGACTGCACAAACTGCTCACCTAGTTGACAACAACTCGGCCCATATTCTGTATACATGAACTTTAAACTGGTGCGTTCAACTACTGTTTCTGCTGAACTCATAGACAACCCACCCTGCAATAGGTATTGCAGATATAAGGCTGCAGGCTCCTGCGCCTCACGTCGTGCCAAGGCCAAACAAATGCCATAGGTAAAGACTGACATTTTACGCCTAGGTGTTTCACTAGAGCCACTGGGAGGCTTTAAACCATCGGTTGCTAGTCGCAACAAACGCTGAACCTCGTCACATAACGCTCTCATTTCACTTATTTGCTTGTGCTCAGTCATATCTTATATCCCACA
Organism: Gammaproteobacteria bacterium; assembly: GCA_029253965.1. Classification (GTDB taxonomy): domain Bacteria; phylum Pseudomonadota; class Gammaproteobacteria; order UBA4575; family UBA4575; genus UBA4575. The sequence continues at coordinate 16,214 of JAQWYM010000044.1, read as the reverse complement.
TATGCTTAATGATTCCAACACATTCTGGACTAGCCTACCCCTGGCTACCCCCCCTCTAATTCAGCCCATCGATCCATCACCTGATCTAATTCTTTTTGTAGCCTGCTTAAGGTATCCATGGCCTCACTAGTGATATCAAAGCTTTGCTCATAAAATTCAGGTTGAGCAATCTGCTCTTGTAGATAATTGATCTCCTGCTCAAGCTTTTCTAACCGCTCAGGCAAACCATCTAATTCCCGCTGTAACTGATAACTTAACTTTTGCTTTTTCTCTACGGCATCACGCGCTCTACTTTCATCAGCCGCTCTCGCATAATCTTGATTAGGGGTGTCCTTCTCAGACAACTGCTTACCGCGCTTAACCCAATCACTATAGCCACCAACATATTCTTTGACGGTATCACCATCCTCAAAAACTAGGACGCTGGTAACCACATTATCTAAGAAGTTTCGGTCATGACTTACGATAATCAAAGTACCATCGTATTCCACCAGACGCTCCTCTAAAACTTCTAGCATTTCGACATCTAAGTCATTAGTCGGTTCATCCAATACCAATAGATTAGCTGGCTTGGTAAATAACTTAGCCAATACGACACGATTACACTCACCACCTGAGAGACAAGAGACTGGAGTTAATGCCCGTTTTGGTGAGAATAAAAAGTTTTTCAAGTAACCAACGATATGTCGCTGCTTGCCGTTAAGCGTAATGTATTCCTTACCTTCACCGATGTTATCTGCAACAGTTTTTTCTCGGTCTAAGTCACGTTGAATCTGATCAAAATAAGCTGTTTCCAGATTGGTTCCAAGCTTAACGTGACCTTGCTGTGGCTCTAGCATGCCTAAAATAATCTTTAAGAGCGTACTTTTACCCACGCCGTTATTACCGATCAAGCCGATGCGATCACCACGCATTACTTTCAGATTCAGGCCATCAATAACCTTTTCATCCCCGTAACTATAGGAGATGTTACGCGCCTCAATGACCTTACGCCCTGAGCGTTCACCACTTTCAATCTGAATTTTTGCCTTGCCATCACGCTTAACACGTTTCGAGCGTTCATTGCGCATATCCATCAAGGCACGAACCCGGCCTTCATTTCGCTTTCGCCTGGCCTTGAGTCCTTGTCTAATCCAATCTTCTTCTTGAGCCATCCTTTTATCAAACAGATTGTTTTGAGAGCTTTCCTCTTCTAATGACTTTTCTTTAAGTGCGAGATAATTCTGATAATTACCTGGCCAACTAACCAGCTTAGCTCGATCAATTTCAACAATGCGTGTGGCTAGTTTCTGTAAAAATATGCGATCGTGGGTAATAAAAATGATACTACCTTCAAATCCACGAATCCGATTCTCTAACCATTCAATGGTATTAATATCAAGATGGTTGGTGGGTTCATCAAGTAACAGTAAGTCTGGCTTTGAGACTAAAGCCTTCGCCAGTGAAACACGGCGGCGCCAACCACCAGAGAGTTGACTCAGACTACTTTCCCCTGGCAGGTTGAGCTGAGTAATCGTGGTATCAACTTGCTGTTCAATATTCCAAACACCACTCGCATCGATCTGCTGTTGTAGATTCTCTAACTGCTTGAGTTGATGCTTATCCAACTCAGAATTAGAGAGCCGATGATATTCATCGAGTAAATCTTGTTGCGGCTGCATGCCCTTACGTACAACATCACGCACAGTCTCCTCAGACTCATCCAGCAAGGTTTGCTCAAGCTGGCTTACACGCAGATGTCGGCGCTTTTGAATGTCGCCATCATCTGCAATATAGGCGCCTGTAATCAACTTCATTAAGGAAGACTTACCCGCACCATTACGGCCAATCAGACAAACACGCTCCTTTGGCTCGATCTTAAATTGTGCGTGCTTAAGAATAGGAACATCGCCAAACTCAAGGCTGACATCATCAAATCGAATTAAATACATAGGCTATGGGGGGACTGCCGCAAAGTGGAATTAATAAGGCGCTTGGGTTAAACAAAATATAAACCACCATAGCGAGTAATAACGCTTGTTTCTATACAAACTACTCTCTGGTGATACCGAATAGTCTAGACCAATGTGATAGTTTAGACGATATCTCTACTATGCTGTGTATCTAGCTGTAAAAAGCTTAGCGACCATCAATCAAAACATAACAAAAGGCTCTCATGCGCTTAATCCGCTACCTGCTTGGAAGAATCATTCTTTGGAATGAAAAACGCACCGCACCGATCCCATTAAGCCGTGCAACGAATCTACAGGAGGCCCTCGATAAGATAACGAGTGAGTGGGTCTTATATGAATTTAACGCCTGTCCTTATTGCGTCAAGGTACGTCAAGAAATTCGCAGGCTAAATATGAACATAATGAGGGTTGATGCTAAACGTGACGCTGAGCTGAAGAAAACACTCATTGAAATTGGTGGTCGCTATCAAGTGCCTTGCCTCAAATACCCAACGCAGGAAGGTGTAGTTTGGCTGTATGAGTCAGACGCCATTATTACTTTTCTAAAAAAACAAGCCAGATAAAAAAAAGCCCCTTGAGGGAAGGGGCTCAACAAGGACTTAATAGTAAGATAAACTTCATCTCACACATTTCTTTAGAGGAGAGTCTCTAAACAACGATTTATATTACTGCTTAATACCTAGATAAGCCATAGACGAGCAAAGCCTGAGCATAAACAAACCCTTGATTCACCGCCAGGGCATTGACGAAACATGTACAGGGTAACGATCAGCAGAACTTAATTACCACAGCCTAAGACAAGTCTCGCCATTTGAATATAGGATATTAATTGATTAAATCAAAGGCTATAATAAACAATTAAATTACGAATCATAGTTCGTAGTGCCACTCACGCTGCTGCGTCACCGTACTCCTATGTGGAAAATTGATTTTGGTAACGACCTTCGCAAGCATCGCATTAAACGCGGTCTCACCCAAGAAACCCTGTCATTTAATGCAGGCTTATCTGTTCGCTATGTCCAACGCCTAGAGTCAGGCGAACAGCAGCCAACACTTGAAACTATCTTCAAGCTGTCATACGCGTTACAAACCTCACCAACTGAACTGATCAGCAACACCTATGCATGGTGGGTAAAAGAAGGCAGCAATGATTTAGATGATAGTTAATAGGCAAAAAAAAACGTCGGGGATTTTCATCCACCGACGTTTACTTTAGCTGAAAAAAACTAAACTATTTCTTTTCTTGACGCTCTTTTGCTTCTTTAATGACTTGCTCAGCAACATTATTTGGGCAAGGCAGATAGTGAGAAAATTCCATTGAGAATTGACCACGACCTGAGGTCATAGTTCGCAGATCACCAATGTATCCAAACATTTCAGCCAGTGGCACATCACCTTTCACTCGAGTACCAGTAACACCCGGCTCCTGCGACCTAATCATGCCACGTCGACGATTCAAATCACCAATAACATCACCCACATGATCTTCTGGTGTGTACACATCCACCTTCATGATCGGCTCCATAATTTGTGGGCCTGCTTTTGGCATTGTCTGACGGAAACCACCACGTGCTGCTAATTCAAAAGCAATGGCTGATGAGTCAACTGCGTGGAAACCACCATCATTCAACGTCACACTAATATCGACACAAGGGTATGCAGCTAACACACCGGTATCGAGCATAGATTTAAAGCCTTTTTCTACTGCCGGCCAGAATTCACGAGGAACGTTACCACCGGTAACTTTAGACTCAAACGTCCAGCCAGTACCTGCTTCACCAGGCTCAATAATGTAATCAATTTTACCAAATTGACCAGAACCACCAGACTGCTTCTTATGCGTGTAGCTATCTTCTGTACGTTGCGTAATTGTCTCACGGTAAGCCACCTGTGGCTTGCCGACAACGACTTCAACACCGTGCGTACGACGAAGAATATCAATCTTAATGTCTAGATGTAGCTCACCCATACCTTTAAGGATGGTTTCACCACTATCGATGTCCGTCTCAACATGGAACGAGGGATCCTCAGCAATCATCTTGCTTAAGGCTACTCCCATTTTTTCAGAACCACCCTTATCTTTAGGGGCCACTGCCATTGAAATCACAGGATCAGGGAAGACCATAGGCTCAAGTGTCGCTGGGTTGTTCTGGTCACATAAAGTATGCCCTGTTTGAACATTCTTCATTCCCAACACAGCAATAATGTCGCCTGCTTGCGCAGATTCAAGTTCTTCACGTGAATCAGCATGCATCTCAACAATACGTCCAATACGCTCAGTTTTACCAGTGAAGGTATTAAGCACGGTTGAACCTTTCTCTAATTTTCCAGAATAAACACGCAGGAAGGTTAAAGCCCCATAACGGTCATCCATAATCTTAAAGGCTAGGGCTCGCATTGGCTTGTCGACATCAACAATAGCAAAGTTACCAGTTTCATTACCTTCCAAATCAACCTCAGGCTGAGGTTTTACTTCAGTCGGGTTTGGTAGGTAATCAACAACAGCATCAAGAACTAACTGCACACCTTTATTCTTAAAGGCGGAACCACAATAGGTTGGGAAGAAGTCCAGTGCGATGGTGCCTTTACGGACACAAGCTTGTATTGCTTCAATACTAGGCTCTTCACCATCAAGGTATTTTTCCATAACTTCATCGTCTTGCTCTAGAGCGATCTCAATCAACTCTTCACGATACTGCTCGACTAACTCAACCATGTCGGCAGGGACATCTTGTATTTCATACTTAAACGGATCACCTGATCCATCCCACACCCAAGCTTTTCGGGTCAACAAATCAACCACGCCACTGAATTCATCTTCAGTACCGATAGGCAAGACCATAACTAATGGGCGTGCACCAAGTACGTCTTTCACCTGTTTTACGACGCGGTAGTAATCAGCGCCCAAACGATCAAGCTTATTGATGAAAATTATACGAGCCACTTCAGACTCGTTAGCATAGCGCCAGTTTGTCTCTGACTGAGGCTCAACACCACCAGAACCACAAAAGACACCGACACCACCGTCAAGCACTTTCAGTGAACGATACACTTCAATCGTGAAATCCACGTGTCCTGGCGTATCAATAATATTTAAGCGATGCTCATCCCAGACACAACTGGTCGCCGCTGACTGAATAGTAATGCCGCGCTCACGTTCCTGATCCATGAAATCAGTCGTTGCTTCGCCATCATGAACCTCACCGATCTTATGAATCTTGCCGGTAAGACTTAAAATTCGTTCTGTAGTGGTGGTTTTTCCCGCATCAACATGCGCAAAAATTCCGATATTCCGATACTTGGATAGGTCAGTCATAGTCTTTATCTGTTCACTGTCAAAGTTAATGATAGGCGGTTTGCCAGATCCTTTTAGCCGCGCGGATAATACTACACCTAGGCTGCTAACACTAAGGATTTATTATGCCTCAGCGAGCTGGAGTTACGCGGGCGAGGCAATATAAGCTCTGTATTATGCCTTAATTCCGAGCGCAATAGGGTAAGGACTTGCGCCCTACTCTTTTGCTGAAATCGCCTTTAATTCGAACTGCTTCAGCTCAAAATCACCCTGTGCTAGTTCCGTGGCAATCAGTTGGCGTTGCTGATGTGAGCCAGCGGCAGCGGTATTGATAATAAAGGCAAATGGCTGCCAGCTATTAGCTCTGAAAAGATAGCCGGCATAGCTCACAACACCACGCAGAGTCCCTGATTTAGCCAGAATCACCTCAGACTGCGCCGGCAATAGCATACGGTAGGGGCGAAACACCTGCAATATATCCGCCAACTGACTCACGCTGAGCCTGTTTTGACGTGACAGCCCGGCACCATCATCAATAACGGCGCCCTGCCACTGGAAGTGCTTTTGAATATACTGCTGATAGGCATTTTGCGCCGCCACTGTTGAAATCACATGCTGTGTATCTGACAGAGACAGAAGAAAAAACAGCTGGTTGGCAATAAAGTTATTTGAGTATTTCAGCATTGCCGTGACCACTTGCTGCAAGCTGTGACGATTCTCGTGTCGATAATGCAGCTGACTTGCCGATGACACCCCACCTGAAACGATGACCATATCGCCATTGACGCCTATAGCAACCAGTTTCTCCCTGAGTATTTCAGCAAAATAGCGAGCGCCTTGATTGGCTGTAGTCAGCGGTAATCGGTGTTTGCCGGACACAACTTGGCTTGCCAGCTCACGTCCAGTTGCTGTCAACGGGGTTTGCTCTTCGGTACTGATAGCCCCATCTGCGGTCACATGCAGCGCTATACTATTAAAATTAGCTGCCAACGCTCCATTTGTTGCAGCGTAGGGATTATTGCTGCGATCACGTCCATTAATATTGATATTTTCGCTGAAATAGCTCCCATCTACGATGATTTTAGATATTTCATGAATCTCCTTCTGAGCTAGCTGCCGTGCAATGTAAGCAATTTCTTCCGAGGTTAAAAAAGGGTCACCTAAACCGCGAACAAAGAGCACTCTAGGCTGCGGATCAAACCAAAATTCAGTGCTAAAGCGATGCCCTCTTCCCCAGCGCTCTAGGCTCATAAGCGCAGTCAAAATCTTCATCGTTGATGCTGGCACCATCGCTTCATGAGGCTTCTTAACCATTGCTGTAGAGGCGGATTGCTGTAGCCAAAGAGCGGAGTTGGATGTCGCCAACAAGCCCTCAATTGCCGGCCCTGCCTGCGCTAAGGAGAGGCATGACAATACCAGCAAACAACCAAGAACAGGTTTAGTCACTGTTTTAAATGGCTGAGATGCCCTGTTTATTAAACTCATCATCGCTATTTAGGCTTATTACCGAATATTTCGTGCTAACAAGTATCACCGTTGTGACTTTTAAACGCCATTCCTTTAGCATTAGCGGGCCATTGATTGACTGGCTCTTTAGACATGACGCAGATTGCCTGCGCAGCCACCCATGAGACTCCATGAAGACAGCTCCTGAAAGTAACGCCTACAAGGAAATCCTCCTACAGCAGAGGCCTCTGTTAGACGTACGTGCACCTATAGAATTTGCAAAAGGGGCTTTTCCACACGCGCACAACTTACCGTTACTCAATAATGAGGAGCGTCATCTTGTCGGCACATGCTACAAACAGAATGGACAGGATAAAGCCATAGCCCTTGGCCATAGCTTGGTTTCTGGGAAAACCAAGACTGATCGTATTGCAGCCTGGCGAGCATTTTATGAGCAACAGCCAAGCGCATACCTGTATTGCTTTCGAGGTGGTTTACGCTCCAAAACCAGCCAACAATGGTTAGCGGATATCGGTGTTGAGATCTGCCTTATCCAAGGGGGTTACCGCGCACTGCGTCAGTGCCTCCTTAAAACTTTGGCCGAGGCTGATAGTCAGTTTGATTATGCTTTAGTCGCTGGACTCACTGGCTGTCGTAAAACTGGCATGGTGCAAACCCTAGACAACGGCATTGATCTTGAAGGAGCAGCTTATCATCGAGGCTCTAGCTTTGGCGCCCATGCCGTTGCACAGAGCACCCAAGTCACTTTTGAACATCAATTAGGTATCGATCTGCTCAACGCCAGCCAACAACAGCATCGTGTTTTAAGCTTAGAGGATGAGAGTCGCTTTATTGGCAGTGTCGATATCCCATCTAATATCTATAATAAAATGCGGACGTCACCGTTGGTTGTTATCAAAGCAACATTGGAACAACGCTTACAACAACTTTTAGAAGAATATGTCATCAATATGCAGACTGAATTTTTTGAGCTTCATCAAAATCAAGAGTCTGCATTCAATGCCTTATCAGAATACCTGCTAGCCAGCATTCAACGTATTCGAAAGCGTTTGGGTACTGAGCGCTGTGATGATTTAATTATAAAATTACACAGAGCACTCCATCTACAAAAAGAAGGTCATGGCTTTGATGCCCATTTTGATTGGCTGCAACCCTTACTAGATCAGTACTATGACCCAATGTATCGCTCTCAATTACGCAAACGCGAAGACTTAATTGTTTTTCAAGGCAGCTTCGATAGCTGTAAAGAATTTCTAGACGATTACGCAATAACAGCGGTCAACCACTAAACCCTTATAACTCATTACCCTTCTTAGGAACTCACTATGGAATTCAATGTTTACCTCTCTGGCGAAATTCACACTGATTGGCGCGAACAAATAAAGAAAGGCGCTGCTGATCTGAAACTTGATCTCGACTTTACTTCTGCAATAACAAACCATGCTGCAAGTGATGCTGCAGGGGATTTACTACTCCCAGAAAGCGACGGATTTTGGCGTGATCACAAGTCTGCGAAGGTCAATGCGATCCGCACAAAAAACCTCATAGAAATGTGTGACATTGCCGTTATTCGCTTTGGTGATAAATACAAACAGTGGAATGCCGCTTTTGATGCAGGTTATTGTGCAGCCTTAGGCAAACCTTATATTACTCTTCATGATGAAGATATTATCCATCCCTTAAAAGAGGTCGATGCCGCTGCCATGGCTTGGGCTCAAACTCCAGCACAGGTTGTTGAGATCTTGCGCTACACCTCAGCCTAGTTGATAAACACCACTCATAATCTACTAGGTAAAAAAAGCTATGCCATTCGAACATAATCCGAATTTGGCATAGCTTCTTTATATCGCCTTCAGGCTGAAGCCGACTAGCAGCTGATAGGTTTCACTACCGCTGGTAGATCAGAGTGTCCCATAAGGAACTCATCAACACATTTTGCAGCCGCACGTCCTTCAGCAATAGCCCATACAATCAAACTTTGACCACGTTGCATATCACCAGCAACAAAAACACCTTCGACATTCGTCATCCAGTTTTTATCTGCAATAACATTACCACGCGCGTCTAAAGCCACACCTAACTGCTCTAACATGCCAGGCTGTTCCGGACCTGTGAAACCCATAGCTAACAAGGCAATATCACAAGGCACTTCAGTCTTACTACCTTCAACTTCAGAAAATTGCATACGACCATCAACCTCTTTCATCTCAACAGTCACCAGCTCTAGTGCTGTCACATTGTTTTGTTCATCGCCAATAAAACGCTTTGTTGATACTGAATACAAACGTTCAACACCTTCTTCATGTGCAGATGCTGTGCGATAGATTCGAGGCCATTCTGGCCAGGGATTAGATTCAGCACGCATCTCAGGTGACTGTGGCATGATTTCCAGTTGATGTACGCTAGCAGCACCTTGACGATTAGCTGTACCCAAGCAATCAGCTCCAGTATCACCACCACCAATAATGACAACATGCTTGCCTTTGGCATCAATAAAATCACTAGGCTTATCATCACCTTCACAGAGGTGATTTTGCATAGGCAAGTATTCCATTGCTTGATAGATGCCTGACAACTCACGCCCTTCAGCAGGTAGATCACGACGTTGACAAGCACCACCGGTCAAAATTACGGCATCAAATTCTTGCTGCAAACTTTCAATCGCAATATCGACACCAATATTAGCCTTAGTCACAAAGGTCACTCCTTCGGCTTCCATCTGATGAATACGACGATCAATCATGCGCTTTTCCATCTTGAATTCTGGAATGCCATAGCGCAGCAATCCACCAATACGGTCATCACGTTCGTACAAGGTCACCGCATGGCCAGCACGAGCTAATTGTTGTGCTGCCGCCATACCGGCAGGCCCTGAACCAACAATAGCTATCATCCTGTTGGTTTTACTATCGGCTATTTCTGGTTGTATCCAACCCTCTTCCCAGGCTCGTCCAATAATCGAAAGCTCAACCGCCTTAATATAAACTGGATCATCATTAATACCTAAAACACAGGCGCCCTCACAGGGGGCTGGGCACAGGCTACCGGTAAATTCTGGGAAATTATTCGTCGCATGCAATCGCTCAATAGCTTCTTCCCACTGTTCGCGATACACCAAATCATTCCAGTCGGGAATTAGATTGCCAAGTGGGCAACCTTGATGGCAAAAAGGAATACCACAGTCCATGCAACGTGAGGCCTGTTGGTTCAGCTCTGCACCGTCCCATGTGTCCATCACTTGACGCCAATCTTGCAGACGATCCACAACCGGACGGTAAGGCTGTTTTGCTCTACCAACTTCCATAAATCCAGTGATCTTACCCATTAGATGCCTCCATAACCGCGTCATCTACTGAAGTACCATTGACCTCAGCTACGCGTATCGCCTCCAGGACTCTCTTATAATCCGTTGGCATAACTTTAATAAACTTAGACTGGTAGTCTGACCAGTTAGCAAGAATACCCTTGGCTACAGTGCTTTCTGTATACTGCAGATGCTGTTCTAAGAGGCTTTTCAGCTCCGCTATATCTTTAGCATCCACTACACTTTCTAAGGCCACCATATCTTGATTACAATTAATCTCAAAAGTAGCACGATCTTGTAAGACATAAGCCGCACCGCCAGACATGCCCGCAGCGAAGTTTCTACCGGTTGTCCCAAGTACGACAACCACACCACCCGTCATGTATTCACAACAGTGATCACCAACACCTTCAACAACCGTTTTCACACCACTATTTCGAACCGCAAAGCGTTCTCCAGCAATGCCTCGAATAAAGGCTAGGCCACTGGTTGCACCGTACAGACAGACATTGCCTACAATAATATTTTCTTCTGCAACAAATGTGGATCCAGCCGCTGGATGCACTATTAGTTTAGCGCCTGAAAGCCCTTTACCTAAATAGTCATTAGCATCACCTTCTAAGCGCATGCTCACGCCCTTAGGCACAAATCCTCCAAAGCTCATGCCAGCAGAGCCTTTAAAGTGAAGCTGAATAGTATCTTCTGAAAGACCCTTACCACCGTGTTGCTTAGTAATGTGGTAACCAAGAATTGTACCGACACTACGATTGGTGTTTTTCACCTCTAGCATCAGCTTAACTGGCTTTTCTTCAGCAATAGCTTGCTCACATTGTGGCACTAACTCGGTAACATCCAAGGTCAGATCTAAACCATGGTCTTGCTGCTTAGTGCAGTAGATATCGGTACCTGCATGCGGCGTTGGCTTATGCAAAATAGCTGAGAAATCTAAGCCATTAGCTTTCCAATGATCAATTGCCTTACGCACATTGATTCGATCTACCTGTCCGATCATTTCATCAATAGTGCGGAAACCAAGTTGAGCCATATGCTGGCGAACATCTTCAGCAATAAACTTAAAGAAGTTTTCTACAAACTCAGGCTGCCCACCAAACTTTTTACGTAACTCTGGATTCTGTGTTGCAACACCTACTGGGCAGGTATTTAAGTGACACACACGCATCATGATGCAGCCCATTACTACCAGTGGTGCCGTTGAGAATCCATATTCTTCAGCGCCTAATAGTGCAGCAATAATGACATCACGACCGGTCTTCATCTGACCATCTGTCTGCATAACGATACGATCACGCAGACCATTCATAACCAACACCTGCTGTGCCTCAGCAACTCCTAGCTCCCAAGGCAGACCTGCATGCTTAAGAGAATTCATCGGTGATGCACCGGTACCACCATCATAGCCGGAAATCAGTACAACGTCGGCATGTGCCTTAGCAACACCAGCCGCAACTGTTCCAACGCCAACCTCGGCAACTAATTTAACGTGCACACGTGCAACTGGGTTGGCATTCTTAAGGTCATAGATTAACTGCGCCATGTCCTCAATAGAGTAAATATCATGATGTGGCGGTGGCGAGATTAAGCCTACACCCGCAGTTGAATGACGTACTTTTGCAACCCATGGGTAGACTTTACTTCCAGGAAGTTGCCCACCTTCACCGGGTTTAGCACCCTGTGCCATTTTAATTTGGATATCATCAGCATTAACCAGATACTCACTGGTCACACCAAAGCGGCCAGAGGCTACCTGCTTGATTGAGCTACGACGAGAGTCGCCATTAGCGTCGGGGGTGAATCGGGCAGGATCTTCACCACCTTCTCCAGTATTTGAGCGACCACCAATTCGGTTCATCGCAATCGCTAAAGTCTCATGTGCTTCAGAACTAATCGAACCGTATGACATTGCACCTGTAGAGAAACGCTTCATGATGGTTTCAATGGACTCAACCTCATCAATCGAGATTGGCTCACGGGCATAATCTAATTCAAACAAACCACGTAAGGTCGCTAAGTGCTCGTTCTGCTGATCTACTTTATCCGTATATTCCTTAAAGATGCTGAATTGACCTGTGCGAGTTGCATGCTGCAGTTTAAACACAGTCTCAGGGTTAAATAAGTGAAACTCACCATCACGGCGCCATTGGTATTCTCCACCCCAGTTCAAATCAGGCTTCTTAACCTGACGCGTTGGGTAGGCATGGTGATGACGTAAGCTCACTTCTGCGGCAATCTCTTCTAAACCGATGCCACCAATTCGCGATGCAGTCCATGTGAAGTAACGATCAACAAATTCTTTATTTAAGCCAATAGCTTCAAATACCTGCGCGCCACGATAGGACTGCACTGTTGAAATTCCCATCTTTGACATAATCTTGATCAGGCTCTTACCGACACCTTTGATGTAATTCTTTTCAGCAGCCTCTTGCGTCATCGCAGGCACATGGCCTTTAACAATAAGATCACCAATTGATTCAAAAGCGAGATAAGGGTTAACAGCACCGATTCCATAACCAATCAAGACAGCAAAGTGATGTACTTCGCGTGGCTCACCTGACTCCAGGATCAAGCCCACCTTAGTTCGGCTACCACTTTTAATTAGGTGATGGTGCACACCAGCTGTTGCTAACAATGCTGGAATGGCTGCATGATCTTGATCGATACCACGATCAGATAAAATAATATTAGTAGCGCCATCAGTAATGGCTTGATCGACGTCAGCACAAACTTGCTTCAGCGCTTCGTCCAGACCTGAACCGGCTTTAGCAATCGGGAAGAGAATGGCGACTACACTGGTCTTGTGCCCAGGCAAATCAACATCACGAATCCGAGCTAACTCATCATTAGTTATCACCGGTGATGGGATTTTAATCTGTCGACAGCTTTCAGGTGAAGGCTGCAGTAGATTGCCCTCACTGCCTATTGTGGTTGATAGCTGTGTGACCATTTCCTCACGAATACCATCCAAGGGTGGGTTCGTAACCTGTGCGAATAACTGCTTGAAGTAGTCATATAGCAGGCGTGAGCGATTAGATAAAACAGCCAAAGCCGCATCAGACCCCATCGAACCAATAGGTTCCATGCCCTTTGCCGCCTTAGGTGCTAGAAGCACACGCAGATCCTCATGCGTATAACCGAAGGCTTGTTGTCTTTGCAATAAGGTCTCTTCATCATGACCTGCAACATTCTCTGTCGCTGGCAAATTCTGAACTGAAATTAAATGTTGATCTAACCACTCACGATAAGGATGCTCTTCAGCAAACTGACTTTTAAGTTCAGCATCCTCAATGATCCTGCCCTGCTTCAAGTCGACTAGGAAGATGCGACCTGGATGCAGGCGATCTTTGATCACGATATCTTCGGGTGGGATATCTAAAACACCAACTTCCGAAGCCATCACAACCATGTCGTCTTTGGTGACATAGTAACGTGATGGTCGCAGACCATTCCTATCAAGCACTGCACCAATGACATCACCATTAGTAAAGGCGGTTGAAGCAGGGCCATCCCATGGCTCCATAAGACATGCGTGGTATTCGTAGAATGCCTTGAGTTCATCTGACATGGTTTCATGTCCACTCCACGCTTCAGGAATCATCATCAGCATGACATGTGATAATGGACGACCAGACATGTGCATAAACTCCATCACATTATCAAAAGTCGCTGAGTCACTGCCACCTTCGATTGCAATTGGAAAGAGTTTCTTTAAATCATCTCCAAATAAATCTGACTCACACAGCGCCTCACGTGCACGCATCCAGTTTGCATTCCCTCTGACCGTATTAATCTCGCCGTTATGAGCAACAAAGCGGAATGGGTGCGCTAATTTCCAAGCAGGGAAAGTATTCGTTGAAAAGCGTTGATGAACTAAAGCCAAGGCTGAAACGAAATCATCTTGCAGAAGATCGGGGTACATCAGCTCAAGCTGTGTAACCGTTAACATCCCTTTGTAAATAAAGGTGCGATGCGATAATGATGGAATATAAAAATAATTCTTTTCGGAAAGATCAGATGTAGCTACAGCATTTTCAACTAATTTACGAATAACAAAAAGTTTACGCTCAAAGCCCATTGCGTCTGCAATGTTATCGCCACGGCCGATAAAGATTTGTTTGAATTTAGGTTCAGCAGCTGAGGCAGTTGGGCCGAGGCTCGAACTGTCTGTCGGCACCACACGCCAGCCCAGAACAGTCTGACCTTCTGCGGTGATGATGCCTTCAATAATTGTTTCAATTCGCTTCGATTGCTCTGTGTCTATGGGTAAGAACACAAGTCCAGCGCCATACTCACCGTATTCTGGAAGCTCAATACCGACTTCAGGGCAAACACGTTTAAAGAAGGTATGAGGCATCTGCACCAGCATGCCAACACCATCACCCGTATTTTCCTCACAGCCACAGGCACCACGATGCACTAACTTTTTAAGGATGGTTAAACCATTTTCAATGATCGCATGAGACTTGCGTCCCTTGATGTTCGCCACGAAACCAACACCACAAGCATCATGCTCATTTGCTGGGTCGTAAAGGCCTTGCGCTGGCGGGTAAGTATTCTGCATCGCTATTCCACTAAGTCTATATTCTGATGATTCTGATAGTAGTTAATCAGGCCGTTAGAGTATCTATCCCGCATGATTATTTCAGCATGATAAATACCTTATAAATTCGCAACTTAGACCGCTCTAAACAAGTACTAAGAAGGCCGCAAAGTATAATGCAGAGGAGGGAAAGGCCGCAAGCTAAGGTACTCTTTAAAGCTTGTACGAAAAACACCCGAACAGCCTCATGTAAATAGTATAACTCATTGAAATATATACACTTAACCAACTATGTAGGGTGTCGACAGTGGAATAGTATGAGACGACTAAATTCAGAATTGAGGAGACTTCCTCAGACTTCATGCCTTTTACTAATAATTTAGATATTAGTACAGATCAAGATGATTAAAATAACCAACATAAGCCTGATCAGGGTCCGTATTAAGACAATCTATAAACTCCCAGATATGTGCAAAATATTGCGTCACTGAGGGCTCGATATACAAGATAAAACTAACAAATATAAATCAAGACGTAGCAAATAAGTATGAGAATTAACTAAGGCTAATCTTTGATTTACCGCAATGAATGCAGAGGTATCGATTAACTAATCGACCTTGTTTTGAATCAAAATAAGACGCTTTATCAATAGCCCATTTATGATGATTAAACTGGCAAAGTCCAAGCTTCTTAGCACGAGGTTTTTTAAAAGGAATTACTTTCGCCATAGCTTCCTACTCATCATGACAAGTAATTCCATCAGCCTCACAACTCCAAGCAGCACGTGATGCGCAAAATATGCGATCACTTGGCTTAATATCGATCTCATGGTCTAAAGAACCGGCAGGAATAACAACAAACCCAACTTCAGAGAAGTAGCGAGGCATAGGAGAGCCACATTCCGAACAAAAATCATTACGATAACGTTCCTCACGATTGAGTTTGAAACGTTTAATTAAGCGTTCACCCTGTAACCAACTTATATGCTGACAATCGATACGTAAATTGGTGGCATGGCCAGTCCCCGAGAACTTTCTGCAACGATTACAATGACAGTGGTAAAAACCGATAACATCACCATCAACTTGATACTTCGATTGCCCGCAGAGACAACTACCCGTAAATAGCATTAGAGACTGTTCTTTAAGTAATTAAGTACGATACCGATAACAACAGCAAGAAAAACATGCGGAATAAACTTAAGGTATCGATAAGTAATAAAACGAATGAAAGCTGATTGATCCGTGTAGAGAAGCTGTTTAACCCCACTCCAACGATCAAGTGCATGCCCAATAGTTAACCCTGCAGGTAATAAAGGTAGAAACCAATAACTCGCATCCTCAGAGAATCCGACAATAAAGCTGAAATAGAGTGTCAGCATATAAAAGAATGTTGTCAGTAGAGAAAACATATTGAATCAGTACTCGCTTAAAAACTAAGTTTGATAATACACCAATTAATGCATTCAAGATTAAATCGCAGACACAAAAAAACCCCATACTCATCAGAGTATGGGGTTTTAGATTTGATGCCTGGCGATGTCCTACTCTCACATGGGGAGACCCCACACTACCATCGGCGCTAAGCGGTTTCACTTCCGAGTTCGAGATGGGATCGGGTGGGTCACACTTGCTATGGTCA
>JAQWYM010000013.1 GCA_029253965.1 Gammaproteobacteria bacterium | reverse complement strand
TACCTTACACTCGGTCGCTTTATATCAAGCATGAAGGGGACTGATGGTGACATAGCAGATCTGTTAAATGTGCCATCCCCGTTACCTGTATAGATAATAGCGCTATAACGTGTCTCAACTTGGCCCCCCATAATAGGAGCACTTACCCTTACCCGTCCATCATCACAAGAGAATGGACTACAGTTAGGGTTTCTTATACTTTTGCTGCCTACATGTACAGATTTTGTTGCTCTTGATGCTTCTAATTTAAAGAGATCAATTTTACCGTCGCCATTAAAATCGCCAAATCTTATATCACCGGCTTTATAACTACTTCCCGAGATAATGCCTGTGTTAACCAGGCTATAACTTGCATCCGTATTTTGTAGATAAACCGAATCAGGCTGTGTAGCAGACTTGGCAATATGATAAATGTCGACCAGGCCATCATTATTAATATCAATGAGTTTTCTACGCTCTAAGTCATCAACAGTAGGTGCAGAATGATCACCACTGTTGGTGCGAATTTCATGGATGGCGTTTGTTCCACCTTGATGCTGGAAGCTAGTTTTAGGCCGACAAAGCCCTTGACCATCACATTGCGCAATGCCAGTGATATGGAAGGCGTTTCTGCCCACCACTTGCTCTGCATAGTCAATACGGTATTCGCTGACTAAGACGCCCTTGACGTTTTTAATGCGTATTTTGTTAATGACGCGATCCAGTCTCAGGCTGACACCGGCGACACGCTGCTCGCTTTTATCATTTCGAGGCACAGAGAGAAATTCAATTTCGGCGGTAGGTGCCTGACCGCTGCTATGTCCCGCATAGAGTATCTTCTTTGGCAGCTGCGTTGCTGATTGTCGATTAATCTCATACTGAAACGACATATAGTTGCCGCTGCTATCTGTGAGCTTATTAATAGACCATGAAAGACTCTCGTTATTTACTTCTCCTGAAGCCTTATTCGGCGCAAATCGTGACTCGTGACCATTGGTTTTTTGGCCATACTCAAGCACTTCGCCGGCTTTAGTCCAAACCTTGAAATAGCTCGGACTATTAGCCAATGCCCCATAGGCGATGATCTTAGCGAAGCTATCGATCTCTGTGCGGTATTCACTACCAGCAGCGCCGTAGTGGTCACCGCTAACTAAGATTAAACGTTGGCCATCAAGACAGTAGCGGTCTTTGCTATCAAAATTAATGCCCGCCTTGAAACCGTCAGTTGCATAACTGGCTTGGCAGCGTGTAATGGCCGAGAGCCCGCCCAGTGCCCAGCCCATGCCTAATAGACCATCACCTCCCTGACTTGAGTAGTTAAGTGACAGGGTAGGTTGTACGCCGCCATTAGCGGCGGGTAGTTCAATTGGAATACTGTAGGTGGCGGCGCCACTGGGGCTAATCGTAAAGTCAGCAGCAATAGAGCCGACTTCAGCGCCTAGATTAATTCGGTTAATGCCGGTGTTAACGAGTGGCGTTGGCTCGGGGTTAAAAATAGTCTCTGAAACAACAAGGCTGGGTAACATAAGTAACTGAGATGCGATTAAAATTCTAACCGACATCACTAGAAAAAAATGTTTCATATGTAAGTCACCGACTGCTTCAAGCAGAATTAAGTTAATTAAAATTAATATTAATTAAGTTAATTAATTCTACAATGTGAAATAACCCGCTAAGTCATCAGAGTTTTTAGGCTGATATAAGTATTAGTTAACTTTTTATAAATAGCCGGCAGAAGGATTATGAGATTACGTAGGCGATTTTTGCTCTTAAGTATTAGCCATTAAGTGGCTAGCTGTATTGAGGAGAGATCTGTTTTCATTATCGAAATAAACGCTCAAATGTAGTTTTGGTGTTCAATTCAGCAAGATCATCATTAACAAGGGTTTAATAGGATTAAGGGCTCAATCCTTATTTTTTGTCATTTATCACAACTGCTCAAAAAAAAGCGATGATTCAGACAGGGTTGGCATTTCTAAGCCTGCCTTGAATTTCATGACAGCGGCATAGATTCAGATCTAGCGAAGTCTGAGCGACGCACTTTTCTGATCTGTGAATGAATTTCCTGCAATGACCATCAGGCCTAAGTTGGAGTAGGCGCTGTTGTGCTGGCGCATAAAACAGGCTGAGGCCTAGATGGCGCTTAATTTGTCTATTTGCTGATCGGGCTCAAGCTTAGAATCGGTGTCTTATTCTCCCTATATTACTTCGCATAATGTATATTATGTTAAATTATATCTTTAGGACAACAGAACCTCGATAAAACTAGATATTTTCACATATACAGATTAAACAGTAACTTAAAGCTGTTTTCTCGATAAGTTATAATGAGTTCCCTGTTTTTAAAGGCGTTACCTTAAGGGTTCAACCCTCGGCTAAAACAATAAGCAAGTGGAAGATTCAAATCCCTAGCCTGTACCGTGCAAGATTTCTTTCCTGCTTTACAGTGAGTCGGCAATGACCGACGATCTAGGTATGAGAGAAGAATTAATTGATGCTCGAGATTTAGACCGCCTGATCGAGATGGCCTGGGAAGATCGCACACCCTTTGAAGCTATAGAGATGCAGTTTGGTCTTAAAGAAAATAAGGTGCGTGAAGTCATGCGCCGTAGCCTTAAGAGCAGTTCCTTTAAAATGTGGCGCAAACGCGTAAGTGGACGCAAAACTCGCCATATTGCTAAACGTGGTTATGTTTTTGGTCGATTTAGATCAGCTATGCAACGCACACGTTAAATCATTAGAGAGTGCTTACGTCTGAGCACAGGCTTGCTACCATGCTTAGATGCCATATCTCAGTATAATTATCCCGATTCTTAATGAAGCCAGCTTACTTAGGCGTTCAACTGCCTTATTGCAGCAGCTGCATGACGCTTATGAACTAATCCTCGTTGATGGCGGTAGTGAGGATGATTCAGTGCGTTATGCACAATCACAGGGCTTTACTGTGATCAGTAGCGATTCTGGTCGTGGTCTGCAACTAGCCGCTGGTGTGCAATCCAGTCATTCGGCATTTCTCGCTTTCATGCATTTAGATTGCAGCCTTGAGTTACCTCATTTCGTTGCCATCTACCAAACCTTACAAGGCGCAGTCTGGGGGCGTTTTGATGTGCGTTTTGCAGAGCGTCACCTAGTCTTAAAGCTGATTGCGGCGAGTATGAATCTTCGCTCTAGGCTGACGGCTATTGCAACCGGTGACCAACTTATCTTTTGTCAGCGTGAGGCTTATTTAACAGAGGCCGCTAACGCTATGAAAAATTACCCACTAATGGAAGATATCTACCTAAGCCAATGTTTAAAACGTGTTGCCAAACCACGCTGTTTAAAAATGAAGGTGACAATTTCAGCACGCTATTGGCAGAATAATGGGATTATAAAAGGGATGTTAACGATGTGGTTTTTTCGTGCTTTGTTCTTCTTTGGCGTATCGCCAGAACGACTCTATAGAGGCTATTACAGTGCTTCTAAAGAAAATAATCCGCCTCTATAGATGTCAAGCAGCACGATGAAACAGCAACACAACACCTTGATCATAATGGCTAGAGCACCATTGATTACACGCGTTAAATCACGCTTGGCGCCTGAGCTTAATCAACGCCAACGCTTACATTTTCATCGAGCCAGCCTTAATCGTTTATTAGCACTAACAGCATCTGGCCACTTTGCTTTACGCTTCTACCAAAGCAGCTCTTCCCCTCTGCCTAGCCCCTATGCAAGATCTACAGTCCATCGACTACAGCAGGGTTATGATTTGGGTGAACGTATGCAGCATGCCATCGAAGAAGAATTAAAGGTGTCACAACGTGTCTGTTTAATTGGCAGTGATTGTCTGCAACTTGGCTTAGCTAATATAGAACAAGCTTTTGCATCATTAGCAGAGAGAAGATCTGTGGTTTTTACCCCAGCAAATGATGGTGGTTATGTCTTGGTTGGCATGCGACATGCCTGCCCTGCTCTGTTTAAAAGTATTCGATGGGGGACTAATGATGTCTTACAGAAGAGTATTAAAAGAGCAACACAACAGGGGCGAAAAGTCTCACTGATGCCAGCCTTAGTAGACGTTGATACCTATAAGGATATCGAACATCTTCAACAGTCATTACTGCACTCACATTTGGACTCAGCGGCTAGTGCCATAATCAGATCACTGTGATTACAGATTGATAAGTCGTTTTTTCTTTCTAATGCTAGGTGCAAAACTCAAGGACGAGTACATGTTTGCAGATAAAAAAAACGCCACTAAACATCGTGGCGTTTTTAATTAAAGCTTACTGATCAATTTAAGGAGTACAGCGTCTGCCGTAAGCTTGACCACTTTCACCATCAATGGTGTTCAGACCACCAGCAGCTGTCAGTGCGTCAATATCATTAGGGAAAAAAGTTCCCTCATAAGGTCGGTCGATGCGGGCCCATGCAGCAAACTGAAAACGCTTACCTGGATGCATGGAATGCTTATTGTACTTATCCCAGTAAACGACATCACCATTTTTCAACTCTGTATACGTTTTTTTGGATCCCTGCAGCTTAATCTGATCTTGCATGTTCCTAAATGAAGACAGACTAGGAGCAAGATTATCGCTACCATGTAATCCAGCCATATAACTATTCGTGTTATAAGCTGATCCTTCTTCATTCTTAAGTACGTTCTGTTTCATTTTTTTATCATAACCCATAGGGTCAATCGCTATGTAGACCTCCTGTGCGGAATGACAATGCGTCCCGTAAGTTGCTTCAATATCAAGGGTTGCAGGATTATTGACAGATTGACTTTGCATGGTTAAACCCAGGCTAACTTGCAACGGTGGCGCTGAGGTACCATCAGCATGTTTAAAGCCTTCGTCATATTGCTTAGCAAGCCATACTTTTTGGGTGGCTGATAATTTATTCACCACCTGTGTATAAAACGAGTTAGCAATGTAATTACCATCAGAGTTTAAAGTGTACATGCCAGTGGTATCATAGAAGCCTGCGCCGGCACAGACAATACAAGCCCAAGTATAGTAATCTCTAAAGGTGTCACGAAATGCATCTGGATATGGCAGTGTATGAAGTGTGCCAGCGTTAGAGGTTAAACCGCCTTCTCGATATTGACGATATTTCTCTAGCTCATAGGACCAGTTCCACGTTAACTTAGATATTATACTATCAACAGGCATAGTACCTGTTGCTAAATCCAGAGTTTTTGGTATGCCAGCAGTTAGTGCTTTCATCCAGCGATAAGTAAATAAATCCATCTTATCAAGACCTTGTTGACCTTGATTAAGTCCATTATAACCATCAGATACTTTTCTCATCTGATTGAAAACTGAGAGCATACTGCTTCCAAGGTTAGAAGGAATTCTCATTTGTCTCCGTCCTGGATCAGAGGGATTAACTAAGTTAATTATTTTAGTGGGATCATTTGCTATAAACAGTTTTTCAACTGGTGAAGTGATGAAATTACTATAGGTGGCCGGTTGTGGACGCCAACAACAATCCTCCATGAGTTTTGCACCACCACCATTCTTATCATTAATAATGATAGCGACTTCACGTGCATGTTTAAGTGCTTCATTGTTAATTACTTTATTACGACCACCAAACTTGATGCGCTCATTACTTATTATAAATTCAGAGAGACTGCCCAATTGATTACCATGCTCAAGAATGAGTTGATCTACATTTGATTTCATATTTGCTGCAACTGGGATTGTGCTTAACCCTAGTAGAGCCCCTATATACAAAAATGTTCTTAATTCGTTTCTTTTATACATATTCATTACCTATGTTATTAAATGAAGTATTTTTTAACGATCTAAATTTAACTTCCTTTCAGTCATAACCTTTGAATATGTAATCTCCTTAAGATTAATATTATTAATTAAGATTATTAACTGGTTTTGACAATAACATAGACTTTTTTAAAAGTAATCTAGTAACTTCTAATCTATAAATAGGACGTATAAAAAAGAAAAAAAAAGCGGTGAAGAATAGACGAAGTGATATTTGAAGAGGATAGAAAAAGGTGATTATTAAATAAGATATTCTGAGGTAATAGTAATGAAATTAAATTTTGAAAAAGCCATCAAAGAATTGCTAGCAGTAATATTTAAAATAATTATAGGCTAACTCTAATAATACTAATTTAATCAACGAGGCTTAATTCTCTCTGCATCAATAACAATGCATCTTCAATGACTGCGGTATCAGCACCCGCTTGATGTATATGCTCACTCAGATGACGACGCCACAGCTTAGCACCGGGGACGCCTTGAAATAAACTGAGTAAATGTTTTGCCATTGCATTGAGTGGCACACCCTCTTTCAACTTATCATCCATATATCGACAATAGAGATGAACAACATCAACTAAACTATTTTTGGTGCCGTCAGCATCAAATAAAACCCGATCAATATCGAGCAAAAATTGTGGGTGTTTATAAGCTTCTCGTCCAATCATGACACCGTCGACTTGCTTGAGATGTTGCTGCATCTCAGGAATACTTTTCACACCACCATTAAGAATGATCTCAAGCTTGGGGAAATCCTGTTTTATGCGATAGACCTTGTCGTATTGTAACTCTGGAATTTCACGGTTCTGTTTTGGGTTTAAACCTTTAAGCAAGGCTTTACGTGCATGCACAATAAATAGCTCTGTGCCTGCTTCTGCAACCTCAGAGACAAAGTCATGAAAGAAGGCATAGCTGTCATCATCATCAACACCAAGACGACACTTCACTGTTATTGGCGTTGGCGTCACTGCTTTCATCGCTCGCACACAGTCTGCTACACGTTTCGGTTCACGCATGAGATAGGCGCCAAAGCCACCTGCCTGCACGCGATCACTGGGACAGCCGACATTGATATTAATCTCATCAAAACCCGCCTCAGCCCCCCACTCTGCGGCCTGTGCCATCTGCTTGGCTTGGTTGCCACCGAGTTGTAAGGCAACCGGGTGCTCTTCTTCGTTATAAGCTAGAAAGCGCGTACGGTCGCCGTGAATTAATGCCAGACTGGTGACCATCTCGGTATATAAGAAGGTCTGCTGCGACATCAGACGTGCAAGATAACGATAGTGCCTATCAGTCCACTCCATCATCGGCGCAATACAGAAACGGTGGCTAGCATTCATCGCGTGGCTTACCTTGTGTATCGTTGTTCGAGGTAATGACACATCGCACGCAGTCCCATTGCCTCACCGCCTTTAGGTCGACCCGGGCGACTTCGCATATTGTATGCCATGACATCAAAATGCAGCCAATCAACCTCATCAGTGACAAAGTCTTGGAGGAATAAAGCCGCACTGATGGCACCGCCATAGCCACTGGAGGCGCAGTTAACTAAATCAGCGACATCGCTTTTGAGTTGATGCTTATAGCCTTGGTGCAGTGGCAGCTGCCAAAGTGGATCCTGTGCCTCTGTTGAAGCTGTCATTAATGTTGCGGCAGTACTGCTCTTATTGGCGAAAAAGACGCCGACTTCTGTCCCTAGTGCGACCCTTGCTGCGCCGGTTAGGGTTGAAAAATCAATAATCAAATCGGTGTTATTTTCAAGCGCCTCAGTGAGTGCATCAGCCATGACCAAACGGCCTTCAGCATCGGTGTTGTCAATTTCTACAGTGGTGCCTGAACGTGCACGAATGATGTCTCCGGGTCGGAAGGCATCTTCAGATATCGCGTTCTCAACGGCTGACACCCAAAGCTCTAATTGGATCGGTAGCTTTTGCTGCATGATGTAGCGAGCCAAGCCTAAGACATGGGCTGCTCCACCCATATCCTTCTTCATGTAACGCATGCTCGCACCGGGTTTGATATTCAAACCACCACTATCAAAACACACGCCCTTACCGATAAGACTGACTCGAGGATCACTGGCCTGTCCCCAACTAAGTCGAATTAACCGCGGCCGGTTTTTACTGGCACGACCGACGGCATGTACCAAGGGATAATCTTGAGCTAGATGTTGATCATCAGTCACCTCGCTGAATTTAGCTGAAAATTCCTTTGCAAGAGCCTTGGTTGTTTCTGCCAGATTGATTGGCATCATCTCATTCGGTGGTGCATTAATCAGATCACGGGTTAGGTAGTGTGCCGTAATCATGGCATCCATGCGTTCAGCTTCAAGATCATCATCGCGGAAGATTCTAGCCACTGCTTTTTCATTCTTGTTATAGCAGTTGTATTGATATGCGCCCAAGGCCCAACCCAAGAGCAACTGCTGGCGCTGCTCCTGTGGTGTATTGTCACTGAGGTAGTAGTTCGCCTCTGGCAAACTTAAAGCCAAGGCAGCAATAGCCCACATACTTGAGCTGCTAGCGTCACTATCAATAATAACGATGACTTGCTTTACATGACCGTCTGCACTGGGGACTAAACAATGCTGACCTGCGGAGAGGCTGCGCAAGCTTGACTCCAGCCATTGCCCGGCACTGCTGTTGTTGTCTATAAAATGTTGAGTCTCTGACTCAGCTAAGAGTTTAATTTCAATATCTTTAGCGCTGCGTTTGCTGTAGAAACAGTTCATAACGATGGATAATTCTCGTAGATTTAGTGTGTAAGTTTCAGTGCCTAGACGACTCATCTGTCTATGGTCGAATTAAAGCGCCTTCGGATATAATAGCCTCATGAATACAACACAGATGCCAGAGCATGCACTGCTGATTAAAGACCTAGTTAAGCGCTATAGAAGCGGTTTGCTTGCCTTAGATCATATCTCGTTAGAGGTTAAACGGGGAGACTTTTACGCCCTGCTGGGACCTAATGGCGCCGGTAAATCGACAACTATCGGTATTATTTGCTCTTTAATCAATAAGACATCTGGACAGGTACAGGTTTATGGCCATGATATCGACGATGACTTTGCTGCTGCAAAGCGCATGATTGGTTTAGTGCCACAGGAGTTCAACTTTAATTCCTTTGAGCCGATCAATGAGATCATCAGTAATCAAGCCGGTTATTATGGTATTCCTCGCAGCTTAGCCAAGGAGCGTAGTGAGTACACCTTAAATAAACTAGGTTTATGGCATAAGCGAAGGAACACGCCTCGGGAATTATCTGGTGGCATGAAACGACGTTTGATGATTGCTAGAGCATTGGTGCATGACCCACAACTTTTAATCTTAGATGAACCAACAGCCGGTGTTGATATTGAGATCCGACGTTCAATCTGGGAACTACTCGAAGAATTAAATAATGAAGGCCGAAGTATTATTCTAACAACACATTATTTAGAAGAGGCAGAACACCTGTGTAAAAATGTTGGCATTATCGATAATGGTAGGATCATTATTGATACCTCTCTACGCGCCTTACTCGACCAACTTCAACAGGAAACCTACATTTTTTACCTGCAGGAGTCTTTAGCGACGGCCCCTAAATTAAACACAGCCCACGCCACGCTGAGTGATGAACGTACCTTAGAGCTGGTACCGCAGAGCCAGTCTGGGTTGGAGGAGATTTTTGCAGAGTTTGAGACGCTCGGCATCCGCGTCCGTAGCATGCGCAACAAGTCCAATCGCCTCGAAGAGTTATTTATGAATTTAGTAAGTAAGTAGGTTAGCTATCATGACTATGATCCAACAATTGATTGCATTACGGACACTATTTTTTCGCGAGATTTTTCGCTTCAGCCGTATTTGGGTGCAGACCATCGTGCCACCCATCATCATGGTTGCACTGTATTTTATTATCTTTGGCAAGCTCATAGGTTCACAGATTGGTGATGTTAAGGGCTTTAGTTATATTGTTTATATAGTACCGGGCATGATCATGATGTCGGTTATTACTAATTCCTACGCTAACACCGTTTCGTCTTTTTATAGTTGCAAGTTCCAACGTCATATTGAGGAAATGCTGGTCTCACCGATGCCCACCTATGTCATTATTTGGGGCTTTGTTTCAGGCGGTGTTGCCCGTGGTGGATTAATTGGGTTAGCTGTTAGCTTAACTGCCACGCTATTTACAGAGATTCATGTCTATCACGCATGGTTGCTGCTACTGGTAACCCTGCTGACTAGTATTCTATTTTCACTGGCAGGATTAGTGAATGCTGTTTATGCCAA
>JAQWYM010000081.1 GCA_029253965.1 Gammaproteobacteria bacterium | reverse complement strand
ATTGCGATATCATCCGGCTCGGCCTGTACTAGTGCTTCCTTAGAGCCTAGTTATGTATTACGTGCCTTAGGCCGTGATGACGAACTTGCGCATAGCTCATTACGCTTCAGTATTGGTCGTTTTACGACTGAAGCAGATGTTGAACATGCCATTACCGTTATTCGGAGTGCAGTGAGTAAGCTACGTGATTTATCGCCTTTATGGGATATGTATAAAGATGGTATCGATTTAAAATCTATCGAGTGGGCAGCGCACTAAGCTGACACCGAAGTAAGACTGGGATCTGCAAAAGCAGTCACCGGCAATAAATAAAACAGGAGAATCAGAAATGGCATATGGTGAAAAAGTATTAGACCATTACGAAAACCCACGAAACGTCGGTAGCATGGACAAAGCGGACACTACAGTTGGAACTGGCATGGTCGGTGCTCCAGCCTGTGGCGATGTAATGAAGCTACAGATCAAAGTTGGAGAAAATGGTGTTATTGAAGACGCTAAATTCAAGACTTATGGTTGTGGTTCTGCTATCGCATCATCCAGCCTGCTAACCGAATGGGTTAAAGGAAAAACTTTAGATGAAGCGGGTGAAATCAAGAACTCTGACATCGCTGAAGAATTAGCCTTGCCACCAGTTAAGATTCATTGCTCAGTTTTGGCTGAGGACGCAATTCGTGCGGCCATCAGTGATTACCACGGCAAGCAAGTTTCAGCTACAGAAAAGAAGAGCGCGTAAATTATCTGATGTCAGTCTCTCTAACCGATAGCGCTGCTGAGCGTGTTAAGACCTTTATCGATAAACGCGGTAAAGGTGTAGGTGTGCGCCTGGGTGTCAAAACCACAGGCTGTTCAGGTATGGCATATACCATTGAATTTGCTGATGCTATCGAAGATAGTGATGAGGTTTTCGAAGATCAGGGTGTGACCGTGATCATCGCCCCTAAGAGTCTGTTATACCTATCTGGAATCGAGCTGGATTTCACCCGTGAAGGGTTGAATGAAGGTTTTAAATTTAATAACCCAAATGAGAAAGACCGCTGTGGTTGTGGTGAGAGTTTTACGGTTTAACCGTAAGGCCTTCAGACACCCACGTTTAGCTGTCTAAGCACACCTAATGCCGTTTGATTTCTCTCGAAATTACTTCGATCTTTTTAGTCTGGCCGCAGACTTCAATATTGATCGTTCAATACTGAGCGAGCAATATCAGATTTTACAAGGGCAACATCACCCCGATAAGTTTGTACAAAGTGACGATGCCCAAAGGCGAGTTGCCGTGCAAATTACAGCACACCTGAATCAAGCCCACGATACATTGAAAGATGAGCATGCAAGAGCACGTTATCTTCTCAGTTTACGTGGTGTTAGTTTTGATAAGGAACAAGATACGACAAAGGACATGGACTTCTTGATGGCGCAGATGGAACTGCGTGAGCAGATCGACGAGGTTACTAATGACGATGAAGGTCTTGAGCAGTTAGATAAGTTAGCGAGAGAAGCTAGGCAGCAAAAAAATGACCTCATTCAACGTTATCAAGAACTGCTGTTAGAGAACCAGTTAGAAGAGGCCAAAGAGCTAGTTTTAAAGCTTCAGTTTTTTGGCCGTCTGCAATCACAGATCAGTACTAAACAAGAACAACTCGAAGATCAATTTCTATAAAATATTATGGCATTAATGCAAATTTCAGAACCAGGAATGTCCACTGCGCCGCATCAACACCGGCTGGCAGCAGGGATAGATCTAGGGACTACCAATTCACTAGTCGCGACTGTACGTAACGGACTAGCTGAGCCTCTTGCTGATCAAACGGGTAGCGTTATTCTGCCATCTGTAGTGCATTTTGCTGAACAAGATAAAGTTTTGGTTGGTGAACTGGCGCAGGCATTAGCATTAAGTGATCCGCTAAACACAATTGCTTCAGCTAAGCGCGTGCTTGGCCGATCTTCTGAAGAACTGGCGGCACAAAAAAACTATCTACCCTTCGAGCTTGAAGCGGGCCACAACAGTGTGCCACGGATAAGGACACGTGCTGGTGGTAAAACGGCAATAGAAGTCTCTGCAAAAATATTACAGAGCTTACGTCAACGTGCTGAAGAGACTCTGGGTGGTGAACTCAGCGGTGTGGTCATTACTGTCCCAGCCTATTTTGATGATAGCCAGCGACAAGCCACCAAAGATGCGGCAACCCTAGCAGGTCTTAATGTCTTTCGGTTGTTGAATGAACCAACCGCAGCTGCAATTGCCTATGGCCTTGATCAAGCAGCTGAAGGTGTTGTTGTTGTATATGATCTCGGCGGTGGTACTTTTGATGTATCCATCTTAAAACTACGCCGTGGTGTTTTTGAGGTCTTAGCAACGGGTGGTGATAGTGCCTTAGGTGGCGATGATTTTGATCAGGCGATTGCACAATGGGTGATACAAGAACTCAAACTATCTGCAGACCTCGATCCTCGGATGATGCGTCAGCTGATGTTACAGGCGCGGACGGCCAAAGAATGTTTGAGTGATTTAGATGAGGTTGAGATCAGCATTACAGCAGCTGGTGATGTCGCCTTATCTTGTACCCTAACGCGGACACAGTTTGATCAACTAACACAGTCTCTAGTAAAGAAAAGCCTTGTCGCATGTCGACGTGCTTTACGCGATGCTGATATTACCCAAGATGATGTCTCTGAGGTTGTCTTAGTGGGCGGCTCGACGCGAGTGCTGGCAGTACGTAATGCGATTGAAGATTTTTTTCAACGCCAAGCACAGGCTGATATTGATCCTGATCAGGTAGTTGCTGTTGGCGCCGCTATTCAGGCTGACTTGTTAGCGGGTAATAAGCCAGGTGATGAGCTCTTACTGCTGGATGTTATTCCCTTGTCGCTGGGTTTAGAAACTATGGGTGGCTTAGTAGAAAAAGTGGTTGATCGTAATACAACGATCCCAGTTACTCGCGCACAGGAGTTTACAACCTATAAGGATGGCCAGACAGCGATGCGAGTGCATGTCTTACAGGGTGAACGTGAGCTAGTCAGTGACTGCCGCTCCTTGGCTAATTTTGATCTCACCGCTATTCCCCCCATGGTGGCTGGTGCTGCAAAAATTCGAGTTACCTTCCAGATTGATGCTGATGGTTTACTCAGTGTTGCTGCAGAAGAGGTGAATAGCGGAGTGCGTGCGCAGATTGAAGTGAAACCATCCTATGGTCTCAGTGATAACGAGATTGAGAAAATGCTAACAGACTCCATTGAGTATGCTCAAAGTGATATCAAGGCACGAAGTCTGCGTGAACAACAAGTAGAGGCTGATAGAGTCCTCGAAGCACTTGACACGGCACTTGCTAAAGATGGTGCTGAGTTACTTAAGCCTGATGAAATTGGCGTAATACAACAATATCGACAAGAGCTCGCTGATGCACGTGCACAAGCTGAGGATGTAGATGTTATTGTGGCGGCTATTAAAGCTTTGGAATCAGCTAGTGAGGAATATGTTGCGAGACGTATGAACCGTAGTGTCCAAAGCATGATGCAAGGCCACAAGATTGATGAATTTAACAACTGAGATAACCCATGCCTACTCTAGTATTTCTACCGCACGAACAAATTTGCCCTGAGGGTAAAACAATTCAAGTGGAACCTGGCATTACAATTTGTGATGCTGCGTTACAAAATGGGATTCCAATCGAACATGCTTGTGAAAAATCCTGTGCCTGTACCACCTGCCATGTGCATGTGCGTTTAGGCTTGGAAGCCTTGGAAGATGCGACAGAAGATGAAGAGGATTATTTAGATAAGGCTTGGGGATTAGATACTGAGTCACGCTTAAGTTGTCAGGCACTGGTAACAGACGCTAATCTTACTATCGAGATTCCAAAGTATACGATTAACCTTGTTTCTGAAAACCATTAAAGGCTAGCCGTTATGAGTTTAAAATGGAGTGATTCACTTGATATTGCAATCGAACTCGATGAGCAGCATCCCGATGTGGATCCCAAATTTATTCGTTATACCGATTTGCATGCTTGGATTTGTGCTTTATCTGAGTTTGATGATGATCCCAATGGATCTAATGAGCATAAGCTTGAAGCGATTCAAATGGCTTGGTTAGAAGAGCGCGAGTAGAGCATTACCCGACTCATTGTCAGTGTTTTGGGCGATAGTCGGCGTTATTTTTTTGTCATTATTGATTAGATACGTACTAAATCACCCATAGGTATCTGTCGATCTTTTGCTTTATTCCCATTTAAGGCCCAATCAGGGCCTAATTAAGGCTTAAAAACGGTAAATTCGTGAATAGACTGCGTTCACAGCGCTGTTGATTACGAGTAAACTCCGCGGACAGCTTTTTTATACATTATAATTCTACTCTCTAGGAGATTTTCAGATGGCGCTCGAACGTACAATATCTATTATTAAGCCTGATGCCGTTGCAAAAAATGTGATTGGTCAGATCTATACTCGCTTTGAGAATGCCGGCCTCAAGATCATTGCTGCAAAAATGGTGCACCTAAGTACAGAAAAAGCAGAAGAATTCTACGCGGTACATAGTGAGCGTCCTTTCTTTCCAAACCTTGTTTCATTCATGACTTCAGGCCCTGTTTTTGTGCAAGTGCTAGAAGGTGAAGAGGCAGTCATGAAGAACCGCGATATTATGGGTGCAACTAATCCATCTGAAGCTGCTGCTGGAACTATCCGTGCAGATTTTGCAGCCAGTATTGATGAAAATGCCGTGCATGGTTCTGATGCAGCAGAGACAGCAGCTGAGGAAATTAAATTCTTTTTCAGTGAGGAAGAAGTTTGTCCTCGGACTCGCTAAATAAAACTGACGCTCTCAATCTAGTAGGCTTAGATCGGGAGCAGTTAGAAACTTACTTCAGCGATTGTGGTGAAAAGAGTTTCCGTGCACAACAGCTTCTTAAATGGGTTTATCAACGTGGTGTAACCAATGTTGATGAAATGACTGATTTGAGTAAGTCGTTGCGCACGCTATTAAAAGAGAAAGCACAGATTAGCTTTCCACAGATCAGTAGTGAATCCGTATCTGACGATGGCACCATCAAATGGTTGCTAGAAGTTGGCGCAGAGAACGGTATAGAAGTCGTCTATATCCCGGAAAAAAATCGGGCAACCTTATGTATTTCATCACAGGTGGGATGTGCCTTAGATTGCACATTCTGCGCGACTGCACGTCAGGGTTTTAATCGTAATCTCACGGCGGCTGAAATTATCGGTCAAGTCTGGGTTGCTCAGAACCGATTAAATCAGCTGTATGAAGGCGAAAGAAGGATTACTAACGTCGTTTTCATGGGTATGGGTGAACCCCTGCTCAATTTTGATAGTGTGGTCTCAACTATCAATATTCTCTTAGATGATTTTGCCTATGGCTTAAGTAAGCGACGAGTTACGGTTAGTACATCGGGTGTAGTTCCTAAAATTGATCGTTTATCTGATGAGGTTGATGTGAGTTTGGCAGTTTCATTGCATGCGCCAACGGACGAGACACGCAACGAATTAGTACCGCTCAATCAGAAGTATCCGATTGAAGTGTTACTCGCCTCCTGCCAACGTTACCTAGATCAAAAAAATCGCAAAGAGTGCATTACATTTGAATATGTCATGCTTGACGGCATTAACGATAGCGTTAAAGATGCACAAAAGCTGGCAAAGTTATTAAAACCACTGCGCTCTAAAGTGAATTTAATCCCATTTAATAGCTTTGAGGGTTCAGGTTATAAGCGCTCACCGCAACATGTGATCGATCAGTTTAGTCAGATCTTGATGCGAGCAGGCTTAGTCGTCATTACCAGACGCCCCCGAGGTGAAGATATCGCTGCAGCCTGCGGTCAGCTTGCAGGCCAGGTGCACGATAAGGCGCATCGGCAAAATCATTATGTTCGATTATTCGAACGCTCTAAACTGAGCCGACGTATCGACATTAATTTAGTAAAAACATAGTCCTACATTTTCGTTGCGAGTATTATTAGGTTATGAGCAGTGAAGAATCCCCACAACTAGAAAAACTTTCCTTCGGTAATCAGCTGAAAGAAGCGCGTCAGCGCAGAAGTTTTAGCGACATTGATCTCGCTAAAAAAACGCACCTTGGACTGGCTTTGATTCAAGCTTTAGAACGTGAAGAAGCGAGTATTGTTCAAAGAGCAAGCTATGTGCGTGGCTATATTCGCAGCTGTGCCAAAGTCTTAGATGTTGATCCAATGCCTATTCTTGATGCGTATGAGCAACAAATAGGTAGGCATGTCGCTGAGAAAGATAACTTCGAGCCGCTGGCAATGCGCTTGCATCCGCTCGTGAAAAAGAGAAAAAAAGGACAGCTGGTCGCTGTTTTTACGCTCTTGGCGCTAATATTCAGCTATCTATATTTTGAGCCTGAGGTACAGTTGCCAACATCATTGTCAGTCTTAGAAAGTTATTACCCTATAGCTGAAGAGGTGCTGTCGTCAGCAGCAGAAGTAAAAGCAGAGATCATTAGCGAAGAGAACATAACAAACCAAGCTCCCTTATTATTAATAGCTGATGAGGTTGAGCCTGAGACCTTGCTACCGGCAATAACGCCTGAGTCATCATCAGCGGCGCATAATACCGTGTCAGCGGATGGTCTTAAGTCCACCCTGAAACTCGTGGTTCGCCTTCGTTGTTGGATAGAGATTGTCGATGCGGAGGGGCACGTCCTACTGCGTGACGTCTATGAACCAGAGCAAACCCAAAGAGTCTCTGGCGTACCACCATTTAACGTTGTCTTGGGTAATGCCGCAGGCATTGACTTAACGATGGATAATCAAAACTTTGATTTCTCACGCTATATACGGCGAGATCGATCCGCACATTTCACTATTCGCAACCCTAAGCGCTGAGTACCGACCATGAGCAGTAACATTCAATCCATACGTGGCATGCATGATTTTGCGCCAGGCCCCACTGAACTACTTCGTGTTATGGAAGGTAAGTTAATAGGCGTTCTAAAGCAGTATGGCTATCAAGAAATTCGGACGCCTGTTGTTGAGAAGCTGGAGTTATTTAAGCGCTCTATTGGTGAAGTCACAGATATTGTTGAAAAAGAAATGTATGCCTTTGAAGACCGCGGGGGTGACTATTTAGCACTGCGGCCTGAAGGTACAGCGAGTACGGTGCGTGCTGGGATACAGAACGGTTGGTTACATAATCAACAGCAGCGTCTTTGGTACATGGGCCCATTCTTTCGTCGTGAACGTCCGCAAAAAGGGCGTTATCGTCAATTTCACCAGTTAGGTGTAGAAACTTTTGGCCATGCAGGGCCGGATATGGATGCTGAACTAATCCTTTTATCTCGCTCTATCTGGCGTGTGCTTGGTCTGCCACCAGAACATTTGGAACTACAAATTAATACGCTGGGTGACCCTGCAGCACGGGCTGAGCATCGCAGTAAATTGATTGAATACCTGAATGATCATCACGATCGCTTGGATGATGATGCTAAAAGCCGTTTAGAATCTAATCCGCTGCGTATTTTGGATAGTAAAAACCCTGAAGTTCAGGCGGTGGTTAAGTCAGCACCGTTGTTGATGGATTATTTGGATGAGGAAGCTTTGCAACATTTTGAAGCATTGAAGTCACAGCTGACAGCCTTATCTATTCCTTTCCACGTTAACCCAACGTTGGTACGTGGCTTGGATTATTACAATCGGACTGTTTTCGAGTGGGTATCACACTCATTAGGCGCGCAGGGTACGGTCTGTGCGGGCGGTCGCTATGATGGCTTAGTCGAGCAACTCGGTGCTCGTGCAACACCAGCAGCTGGTTTTGCTATTGGCATAGAGCGATTATTTAGCCTCGTAGAAGAGCATATGGCAGATCAAGCACCTAAATTATCGGCCTATCTAGTCGCGCTGGGTGAGGGCAGTTCTGCCGCTGCATTCGCCTTAGCTGAACGTATTCGTGAGCAGCAACCAACATTTACTGTTCAGATGAACTGCGGGGGTGGTAGTATCAAGTCGCAGATGAAGCGAGCCGATCGCTCAGGCGCTCAGGTTGCCCTAATATTGGGTGAAAGTGAGCTTGAAAGAGGCCTCGTTACGGTCAAATTCTTACAGCAGGACCAACCGCAACAGCAATTGTCGCTAGATCAATTAGTGATACAGATTACTGAGAACAGTTTAGGAGTATAGCAGCGTGGCTGAATACGAAACCGAAGAAGAACAAGTCGAAGCCCTGAAGGCGTGGTGGAAGAAGAACGGTAAAGCCGTTATCGCTGGTGGAGTTATGGGTATTGCTAGTATTTTTGGCTGGAAATACTGGGGGCATCAACAAGATCTGCAGAGTTTAGCCGGATCGGATAAATTCAATGAAATTCGTGGTGCTATTCTACTCCAAGATCTAGAGGCAATAGCACTGCAAGCGACTGATCTTAAAGAAAATTATAGTGAATCAGCGTATGCGACACTAGGCGCACTAATGCTCGCTAAGGTATCAGTCCAAAATGAAGATTACAGCGCTGCTGCAGAAAATTTAAAGTGGGTGATTGCGAATGCCGAACAAGAGGCATTGGTTACTATTGCCAGTTTAAGGCTGCTGCGTTTATTGCTAATGGAAGGTGAATTGGTCGAAGCTGAGGCCCTTTTGGAAGCGGACTACCCGCAGGCCTATAGCTCGCTGATAGCGGAGTTGAAAGGTGATTTATGGCTGCAAAAAGGCGATAAGCAGGCGGCCTATGAGGCCTACCAAGAAGCACTTCAAGCGGCGGATAGCAGTGATGTTCGCTTCATTCAGATGAAACAAGATAATCTAGGGATAATCGCTAAGTCCTAGCGGCTAGGGCAGTGGTGAATACGTTAATGAAATCTTATCTTAAGCTATCTCTATGTAGCATTGCGCTCCTTCTTCTGTCTGCGTGCAGCTATATTCCCTTCTTTGGTGATGATGACGATGAAGTCGTCATTGAGTTGCGTGAGCCAGCGCCCCTATTCGATTTTGTTAAAGAGCACAGTATCTATAAGCGTTGGGATCGTGCTGGCGGTGGCAGTGATGCTTCTTCGGCCGGTACATTAACGCCTTTGCTGAATGAAAAAGGCATTTTCTTTGCAAATAACAAGTCAAAAATTACGCGTTATGATGTCGCCAGTGGTGAAGCTCTTTGGACTAAGAAACTAGAGAACCGTATTAGTGGTGGTGTTGGTGGCGATGCTGACATTATTGTCATCGGTGATAGCGAAGGTAATTTATCTGCCTACAGTGCCGTTGATGCGAGTTTGCTTTGGTTGATAGAGCTGAGTAGTGAGGTGCTCGCCGTATCTACAGCTGATTCCGGTAAGGTGGTGATCCGTACTAATGATAATCGCATTTATGCTGTTGAGCTGGCCTCGGGTGAGAAGCTCTGGCAGGTCAACGAAACGCCACCGGCATTAACGATTCGTGGTGCAAGTCTCCCCATAATTAATAACGGTAAGGTATATGCCGGCTTTGATAACGGCAAGTTAATGGCATTAGACTTAGAGAGTGGTCGTACGCTTTGGGAAGTCAGGGTGTCTGCCCCTTCAGGACGTACTGAGCTCGACCGTTTAGTTGATCTTGATGGTGTTATTGCAGTCGATGATGATTTGATTTTTGCGGTGAACTACCACGGCAAAGTTGTCGCCGTTGCGCGCACCACAGGTAAAGTAATGTGGGCGCGAGATATCGCCTCTATTTCTGGTGTCACCAGTGACGGTGAGTTGGTCTATCTATCAGATCGAGATAGTCAGGTTTGGGCGTTACAACGTGCGACGGGTACGACCGCATGGAAACAAGAAAAATTATTATACCGACAGGCCTCATTACCGATTTCTATCGGTGCCGTTGTCATGGTCGGTGATTTTGAGGGCTATCTTCATCTATTAGCCAAAGAAGACGGTCGATTTGTCGGCCGAGCCAAGATTGCAAAGCGCGCCCTATCTAGCTTTGCTAGTCCCTCTGATGAAGGGACTGGATACATTACAGATATTACCGGAAGGTTTGCGGCTTATTCGCAGGCACCCAATAACTAGCCTATCGCCTACTATTAGGCCCTAGTTATCTCACTGAATTAGTTATCATGCGCCCTTTAATTGCCCTCATTGGTCGACCAAATGTTGGAAAGTCGACTTTATTTAATTTCCTCACGCATAGTCGTGATGCCCTCGTGGCTGACTTTCCAGGATTAACACGAGATCGTAAGTACGGTTTCTGTAATCGTTATGAAAGGCCATGTGTTGTGGTTGATACAGGCGGTATTGCTGATCAGGAAAATGAGCTCGATGAAGGGATGCAAGCGCAGACTGATCTGGCAATAGAAGAGGCGGCCATTGTTTTACTATTGGTCGATTCAAAGCAAGGATTAGTCCCTGAAGATTTAAAGATTATTGCCAACTTACGTAAGAAGAGCATTAATTTTTATATGGTAGTGAATAAAATTGATAGTGAGAACGCGGCCACTGCAGCAGCTGATTTCTATCAAGTGAGTGCCGATGAGGTTTTTCCAATTGCGGCAAGAACAGGTCGTGGAGTACAGCCGTTACTAGAGGCTTTACTGCCTGAAGGGACCGAGGAAGAACTGCTTCCTATGACCGATTCTGGGGCCACCCGTATCGCCGTTATTGGCCGGCCCAATGCCGGTAAATCGACGTTGATTAATGCCTTATTGCGTGAAGATCGGCTGATTACTTCGGCAATCCCTGGGACGACACGGGATAGCGTTACTATTCCTTTTGAATTTGATAATCATCAATATGAGTTAATTGATACTGCCGGTGTTCGGCGTCGAATTAAGGTCAAAGAAACGATAGAGAAGTTTAGTATCGTGCAAACCTTATCCTCGATAGCTTCAGCCCATGTGGTTATCTGTGTGGTCGATTTGCTCGAAGGTTTAGCTGATCAAGACAGCACATTATTAGAGATAGCCTTACGTGAAGGGCGTGCCTGTGTGTTGGCGATTAATAAAACAGACAGTGCCAGTAAAGATGATTACACCGTATTAGATTACACCGTCGATACCAAATATCGTTATTTGACTTATGTGCAGAAGATTAATATTTCGGCTAAGAAAAAGATCGGCCTGAAAAAGTTAATGCATGCGGTGATGTTAGCGAATAAAAGTGCTGCTTTGGATGTCACCACTTCAGAACTGAATAAGGTGCTAGAAAGAGCAGTAATCGCTAATCCGCCACCAATGATTAATGGTCGACGTATTAAACTACGCTATATGCATCAAGGTGGCTCTTATCCACCAACCTTTGTACTTTTTGGCAATCAAACCAATAAGTTACCACCGACGTATTTACGTTATTTGGAAAACAATTTCCGTAAATCGTTTAAGTTGGTAGGCACACCGGTGCGCTTCTTGTTACGTAATTCAGAAAATCCATTCGCTGGGAAACGTAATATTTTGACCGCGAGACAGTTGAAAAAGCGTGAACGTATTGTGAAGCATAGAAAACGCTAGATTGACCTAGGGTAAGTATATGTCGAAGGCTCTTAGCACCACAGTTCAGCCATTTCATGTCATGGATATTCTGGCGCGTTGCAAGCAGATGGAGGCGCAGGGCATCGATGTCGTGCATATGGAGATTGGCGAACCTGATTTCCCAACACCTGAGCCTATCATTCAAGCCGGCATGCAAGCATTGCAGGTGGGTGCTACCCAATACACCTCAGCGCAGGGTCTGCCTGAGCTGCGCCAGGCTCTCAGTAACTATTATCTAAATCGGTTTTCAGCAGAGGTTGATGCTGATGAAATCATTATTACCCCCGGTGCCTCAGGTGCCTTACAACTCTTGTTTGCTGCTCTGCTGCAGGATAAGAAAAAGCTCATGCTCTGCGATCCCAGTTACCCTTGTTATGCGAATCTATCGCGTATACATGGCGCTGAGCGTATTGCTGTGGCAGTGGATGAGAGCAGTCAATTTCAAATTACACTGGAGTTGGTTGAGCGAAACTGGCAAACAGGCATTGCAGCGGTGATGGTGGCCAACCCTTCAAACCCCACAGGTACGCTGTGTGATGTTGATGAACTTAAGCGCATTGCTGAATTCTTAGAGCAGCGTGATGCCTATCTGATCGTTGATGAGATCTATCAAGGTTTGGTTTATACGGGTGAAAGTAAGTCTCTAGCTGCTGCTGCAGATAATGTCTTTGTATTAAATAGTTTCTCTAAGTTCTTTGGTATGACGGGGTGGCGTTTAGGCTGGTTAACGGCGGCTAAGAAACATATTCCAGCACTGGATGCGATTGCTCAGAATAGTTATCTAGCATCCTCAACGATTTCACAGCATGCTGCGATAGCTGCCTTTAATGCCGATACGCAGCTTATTTTAGAGCAGCGCCGGCAGCAATTTCAGACGCGGCGAGACTTTGTCTGCCAAGCCTTAGCAGATATGGGCCTTACTCTGAGTTGTATGCCACAGGGTGCCTTCTATCTGTATGTGAATATCGCTAAATTAAATATCGATAGCTTTGACTTCTGTCAGCAGTTGTTACAAGAACAGGCCTTAGCGATCACCCCAGGCTGTGACTTTGGTCAATATCGGGCAAATGAATTTGTGCGTCTTGCTTACACCACCAGCGAGGATCGTTTAGCTGAAGGCATGCGCCGCTTAGCTGAATTTATCGCCTAACAAGCACATGCAAGCCATTTTCATGGATTAATCAGCCGTTTCTGGGTGGCTGCTGACCTCACTATATATCGCTGTTGCTGCAACCACTGCTGCTGGCATTAATAGAAAATTAAGTATTGGAATCAAACTCAAGACGCTAGCACTAAAGCCAAATCGCCAGCAGATGCCACGATGCTGCTTTACCCAAAGACGACTCTGCTGGAAGTTACGATCATGATTAGATAAGGGGTAATCAAGATATTCTAGGCTCAGCATCCATGCTGAAAAAACAAACCAGAGTAGGCTAGCAACTAGGTTTAGCCCGGGGATGAAAAATAAGATAATTAAAGGGGCTGCACGCAGTAAGAAATAGCGCAGTTTTTCAAATTCCTTAAGGACATCAGAAAATGCTCTTTTTAAGACAGCCTGCTGACTAGTCGCTATCACTATTCCCTGTGGCCGCAGTAGGCGCTCGGCACGTTCAGACAATAAATTATTAAACGGCGCTGCAATGAGGTTGGCAACGAGTCCAAATATTTGGAAAATAAACAGGCTAAAACCAATAAAAACGATAGGTAGGATGAGCCATTGAGCCCAGGCTAACCAACTCGGTAATAGGTTTTCGAGGTAGCTGAATAATGAGGTCATAGCCCACCACAGGGTGGTGCCTAGAAGCAGGCTATTAATCACTAAAGGAATGAGCACAAAACGGCGTAGCTGTGGATGCCGCAATAAGCGTAGACCGAGTAAAAGATGCCTCATTATAGAGCTGTTTTTCTGGGTTTAACCGAGATCGCTCTGCGCTAGCTCAACCAAATCTTCTGCTTTCCAGCCGGGCTTACGATGTTCCACTGTGACTGAGGTGTAAATACCGCCACGGACGTTCCAGTTGGCCGTTAGGCGCATGAAGCGAGGTTCAGTCAGGGTTGCCAGATCATTTAGGATTTTATTGGTTACCGCCTCATGAAAGGCGCCTACATTACGGTAAGACCCCATGTATAATTTAAGCGACTTAAGCTCTACATTACGTTCATCAGAGACATATTCGAGCAAAAATTGAGCAAAATCTGGCTGTCCAGTTAGTGGACACAGACAAGTAAATTCTGGAATAGTAATCCGGATGGTATAGTCTCGGCTTGGTTCAGGATTCTC
>JAQWYM010000008.1 GCA_029253965.1 Gammaproteobacteria bacterium | reverse complement strand
CTCGACCCCGTGCGTAAACGCCCTGGGATGTATACCGATACTGCGCGACCTAACCATCTGGCGCAAGAAATTATTGATAATAGTGTCGATGAGGCACTCGCTGGCCATGCCAGTACGATTGAGGTGCAATTATTCAAGGATGGTTCCCTACAGGTCACTGATGATGGCCGTGGTATGCCGATTGACCTGCATCCAGAGCAAAAGAAACCCGGTGTCGAGGTTATTTTAAGTACGCTGCACGCGGGTGGAAAGTTCTCAAACAAAAACTATCAATTCTCAGGCGGCCTTCATGGTGTCGGTGTCTCGGTGGTAAATGCCCTGTCAACACGTCTGGAAGTCTGGGTACGGCGTGATGGACAGGAATATATGATGGCCTTTGCCGGTGGTGATAAGGCTGAAGACCTAAAGTCAGTAGGCACAGTGGCCAAACGTATCACTGGAACCACGCTGCGCTTTTGGCCAGACCCACAATATTTCGATAGTGTTAAATACTCAACGTCAAAACTCCTACATGTACTGCGGGCTAAGGCAGTGCTTTGTCCCGGTTTACGTATTGGCTTTACCGATGAGCAGGGTGAGCGCCAAGAATGGTTCTATGAAGACGGCCTCAGAGATTATCTATCACAAGCCTTAATAGGTGTGGAATGTCAGCCAGCTGAGCCTATTTACGCAGAATACAGTGCCAACAATGAAGAGGCTGCCTGGGCCCTGCAATGGACCACTGAGAGTGGTGAATGGATTGCAGAAAGTTACGTTAATCTCATTCCTACGGTGCAGGGTGGCACCCACGTCAATGGCCTGCGAAGTGGTATTACCGATGCCATTCGTGAGTTTTGTGATACCCGTAAACTAACACCTAGAGGCGTTAAGATTGCACCGGATGATGTCTGGCAAAACCTTGCCTATGTTTTATCTGTAAAAATGCAGGATCCACAGTTTGCAGGACAAACAAAAGAACGCTTAGGCTCACGTGAAAGTGCTGCCTTTGTCGCCACTGCCGTTAAAGATTCACTAACGCTATGGCTGCACCAAAATCTAGAGTCAGCGGAAACCCTCGCGCTGTTGATTATTCAAAACGCTGAGAAGCGCATGCGTGCGATGAAAAAAGTCGTGCGTAAACGTGTCAGTGCAGGGCCGGCCTTACCGGGTAAATTAGCCGACTGTAGTTCACAGGATATTAATCGTAGTGAATTGTTTTTAGTTGAGGGTGACTCCGCTGGAGGCTCAGCAAAACAAGCCAGAGAACGAGAATTCCAAGCGATTATGCCGTTGCGAGGTAAGATCTTAAACAGTTGGGAAGTCCCTTCTGATCAAGTCTTAGCCTCACAAGAAGTACATGATATTGCAATTGCGATTGGCGTCGACCCGGGTGAGACCGACCTCAGTAAGCTACGTTATGGCAAGATCTGTGTGCTGGCTGATGCAGACTCAGATGGTTTGCATATTTCAACACTGCTTTGTGCCTTATTTTTACGTCATTTCCCCGCCTTGATTACTGCTGGGCATATCCATATTGCAATGCCTCCACTGTTTCGTATTGATTCCGGTAAAGAGGTTTTTTACGCCCTTGATGATGTTGAGCGACAGGTGGTTTTAGATCGTTTAGCCGAGGAAAAGAAGAAAACCAAGATCAGCACTACACGCTTTAAAGGCCTGGGTGAAATGAACCCTGACCAACTGCGTGAATCGACGATGTCGCCTTCAACACGACGTTTGGTTCAGCTGACAATGGAAGAGGGTGACAACACCTACCCGACGATGGACATGCTCTTAGCCAAGAAGCGCGTGCAAGACCGAAAGAAATGGTTAGAAGACAAAGGCAATCTTGCTGAGGTATAACGTAAGTTAGCCGTGTTAATGAATTTGAGTAAGTGATAACAGACTATGAGCGATAACCTAGAATTTGATTATGGCGATGTTGAACGTTTGCCACTGCATACGTTTACTGAAAAAGCCTATCTCGACTACTCGATGTACGTCATATTGGATCGAGCATTACCGCAGATTGGTGATGGTCTAAAGCCAGTACAAAGGCGTATTGTCTATGCCATGTCTGAGTTAGGACTGTCAGCAACCTCAAAGCCTAAAAAGTCAGCACGTACGGTCGGTGATGTGATTGGTAAATTCCATCCACATGGTGATAGTGCCTGTTATGAAGCAATGGTCTTGATGGCGCAGTCATTCTCCTATCGTTATCCGTTGGTGCATGGTCAGGGTAACTGGGGCTCGACTGATGACCCTAAGTCTTTTGCTGCTATGCGTTACACCGAGTCTCGTCTTACTGCCTATGCTAAAAGCCTGCTGCAAGAGCTCGGGCAGGGTACAGTCGACTGGGAGCCAAATTTTGATGGCACGCTGAAAGAACCCATCGTCCTACCGGCAAGGCTGCCTAATATTCTGCTGAATGGTTCAATGGGTATTGCCGTTGGGATGTCTACTGATATTCCACCACATAACCTGACGGAAGTTGTCACTGCCTGTATCCACTTACTGGATAACCCTAAGGCTACTATCGATGATTTATGCCAATTTGTAACGGCACCAGACTATCCCTCTGATGGTGAAATTATTACCAGTGCAGAAGATATTCGCAGTATTTATTTGACCGGTGGCGGCCAGATAAGAATGCGCTCTGTCTATCACAAAGAGACGCAAGGCATCATTATTTCAGCACTGCCATATCAGGTCTCAGGATCACGTGTGCTCGAACAGATTGCACAGCAGATGAACGCCAAGAAACTACCGATGGTGGAAGACCTGCGTGATGAGTCGGATCATGAAAACCCTGTTCGCATCGTGATCATGCCTCGCAGCAATAGAATCGATGTCGATGCCTTGATGTTGCACTTGTTTGCAACCACTGATCTAGAGCGTAGTTACCGCATTAACATGAATATCGTCGGCATTAATGGTCGGCCGCAGGTCAAAGACCTGCGTATGATTCTGACGGAGTGGTTGCAGTTCCGCACGACGACTGTGACACGCAAGCTTCAGTGGCGTTTAAAGGGCGTTAATGAACGCTTACATATCTTACAAGGCCTGCTGGTTGCCTATCTCAATCTAGACGAAGTCATTATGATTATTCGTACTGAAGATGAGCCTAAGCAAGAATTAATACAGCGCTTTGAATTGACTGATATTCAAGCCGAATCTATTTTAGAGATTAAATTACGTCGCTTGGCTAAGCTCGAAGAAATTAAGATTCGCAGCGAAGTGGACGAGTTGAATATAGAGCGTGATTACCTAGAAAAAACCTTGGGCTCTAGTGCGCGCCTCAAAACTTTAATCAAAAAAGAACTCAATGAAGACTTAGAAACCTATGGCGACAAGCGTCGCTCACAGGTGGTGAAACGCGCTGCCGCACAGCCCTTAGATGAGACACAGCTGATGCCGGTTGAACCACTCACAGCGATCTTATCTGAGCGCGGCTGGGTGCGTGCTGCCAAGGGCCATGATGTCGATGCTAAGGGCTTGAACTATAAAAATGGTGATGCCTACCAAGCCCATATCTATGCGCGTAGTAATCAACAGTTAGTCTTTCTTGATAGCAAAGGCCGTGGTTATACATTACTGGCCAGCAGCCTGCCTTCAGCACGAGGTCAGGGGGAATCCTTGAGTGGTCGCTTTAATCCGGCTGATGGTGCTAGCTTTATTGGTGTGATGAGTGGTGCACCTGAGCAGCAATACTTCATGGCAACAACCTTCGGTTATGGCTTTGTTTGCAGTCTGTCTGATATGTATTCGCGGAATAAGGCGGGCAAGAAGATTATTAAT
The DNA here is from genome assembly GCA_029253965.1 of Gammaproteobacteria bacterium. Lineage (GTDB taxonomy): Bacteria > Pseudomonadota > Gammaproteobacteria > UBA4575 > UBA4575 > UBA4575. The sequence continues at coordinate 30,807 of JAQWYM010000008.1, read as the reverse complement.
GTACCTGAGGGTGCCACTGTTCTGCCTCCAGTGCCGGTTTCATCATTGCAAGATGATCAACTGCTATCGATCTCCAGTGACGGCTTTATGTTGTTTAGTCCAGTCTCTGATTTTCCTCTGCTGGCTAAGGGCAAGGGTGTCAAAGTGATGAATATCCCATCGGCAAAATTGAAGTCGGGTGAGGAATTAATGCAGTACTTCTCAGTCATTGCGAAAGGCGATATTGCTACAATTCATTGTGGTAAAAAGCATAAGAATATGAAAATGGCAGAACTTAAAGACTATGCTGCTGAGCGTGGCCGCAGAGGTAAGAAGCTAGCCCGTGGTTACCAAGCTGTTGATAGTCTTGAGATTGAACGCAAGAACTAGCCCGTCTATGCCAATAATTATAGTTTCAATTCCTAGGTAAGAATAAAGGAGTAGAGATGTTTTCTCATATTGCTTTATTTTTGCAGCCAACTTGGGTGTGCTCACTTTACTCAGTGTGTCATCACGTGTCTTTGGACTAGACATTGGTTAGCGCAGCAGGGCATGGCTGGACAATTCAATGGTCTGGTGCTGATGTCTTTGTTATTTGGCTTCGGTGGTTCTTTTATTTCGCTCGCTATATCTAAATGGATGGCGCGACGAAGTATCGGAGTGCACACCATTAATCAGCCAGCAAACGACAAGGAACGTTGGTTGCTTAATACCGTTGCAGCGCAAGCCAAGGCGGCTAACATTGGTATGCCAGAAGTGGGGTATTCCAGTCTGTTCAGCCGAATGCCTTTGCTACTGGTATGAATAAAAATAATGCCTTTGTCGCTGTGAGTGCTGAGCTACTCCAAGCGATGACTGAGAAGGAAGTCGAAGCGGTGCTGGCGCATGAGGTTAGTCATATTGCTAATGTCGATATGATCACTATGGGACTGCTTCAGGGCTTACTCAATACCTTTGTGATTCTCTTTTCCCGCATCATTAGCAATGCTTATTGATCGTGTTGTCTTCAAGATTCAACGCGGCATCGGCCCGGGATATTGGATAGGTAGTATCATCGCTGAAATTGTCTTGGGTATAGTCGCTGCGATGATCGCCAGTTGGTTTTCTAGACGTCGCGAATTCCGTGCTGACGCGGGTGGTGCCGCACTAGCAGGTCGAGATAATATGATTGCTGCACTGCAACGTCTGAGTGACTAGCTCGTTTTAGGGCGTTGCCAATCGCTCTTACTCAAGGTGATTTTCTGCTCACGCCTTAAACCCTTAATCGCATGTTCACGTTGACTCGCGGTTGCGCGTGACTCGTGTTGCTCACAATAGATTAATTCAAAAGGTCCACGACCACGAGTATATTTAGCGCCAGTACCCGCAGTATGTGCTGCCAGCCGTTGTTCCAGTCGATTGCTAATGCCGGTATATAAAGTCCCATCGGCACAGCGCAGAATATAAACGGTCCAGTCCATGACTATCTAATACTGCTTGCTATCAGCACCAGCAACTTCTCTCGCTAGCTTCGGTACGAGATAACCGGCTAGTCGTTGCTTCATTCCCTGCATGAGCTCATCCGCACGTTCTTGACTGACCTCAAAATGCGCAGTGCCGGTAGCTCGATCAAGTAGGTGAAGATAGTAGGGCAGGATGCCTGAGGCAAAGAGTTCGCGGGAAAGTGTGACTAGTGTGTCTATCTCATCATTAACACCGTGCAGTAAAACTGATTGATTGAGACAATGTATTCCTACTTCGCGCATCGCGCTGACAGCAGCAGTAAGCTCCTTACTGAGTTCAGCAGCATGGTTAATGTGTAGCACCATAACAACATCAAAACGGCTGTTGCTGAGGCTATGCAGTAGTTTGCTGGTGATGCGACTGGGAATGATAGCGGGGTATTTGCTGTGCAGTCGCAGTGTTTTGATATGCTCAATGCCCTCTAAGGCTTGAATCAACTCTGTCAATTTTTCATCATCTAAGCTGAGTGGGTCGCCACCGCTTAGAATGACTTCATTAAGGCTTTGGTCGGCACGGATGTAGTCCAGTGCTTCACCCCAACGCGATTCGATTTGCTGACTACTCGTTTGCGGGTAAGGGTAGTCTCTTCGAAAGCAATAACGGCAGTGAATAGGGCAGGTGTCAGTGGTGATCAGTAAGACACGGTGTTGGTATTTATGGATTAGGCTCTGAGTCTTACCCGCGGCAACATCACCGACTGGGTCCTGCAGTTCATTTGGATTGCTCTTGAGTTCATCACTGTGTGGCAGGTACTGGCGCAGGACACGTTCCCGCGTGTCGCTATCACCTTTTCTGAGGCGTTCGGTAAGCTTTTTGTTAATCCGAATGGGAAAAGCATTATTGATCTCTGCTAATTCAGCCACATCGCTATTTCCAGTTAATTGGCTGTTGCTTTCAGCACTTTTGACCAGTTCGGCTAGACGCAGACTGCTAGCAAATTCTTTTTTCCAGGTCGGAGTATGTTCTGCTTCGGCTTTGCGCGGTATCATGACGTCTCTTTTAAATATCGGTTGCAAACTCATGGCAGGTTATAACACAAACGAATTCCGTTCTGGTTTGAAGATTATGCTGGATGGTGATCCTTACACCATCGTTGAAAATATCTTAGTTAAGCCAGGTAAAGGGCAGGCTTTCAGTCGGGTCAAGATTCGTAACCTAAAGACGGGCCGTGTCGTCGATAAGACCTTTAAGTCAGGTGATAGTGTGGATGCCGCTGATGTCATGGAAGTCGATATGCAATATTTATATGCCGATGGTGAGGACTGGCACTTTATGGACCAGACCACCTTCGAGCAGCATGCTGCGAATAAGACCGCTGTCGGTGATGCCGCGTTATGGCTCAAGGAACAAGATATCTGTGTGGTCACCCTCTATAACGGAGCCCCTTTATCCATTCAGCCGCCTAATTTTGTTGAGCTGAAGATTGTTGAAACTGATCCGGGCCTGAAAGGTGATACCGCAACCGGTGGTATTAAACCGGCCTACTTGGAAACTGGGGCGATGGTGAGAGTGCCGCTGTTTGTTGATCAGGGTGAGTGCATCAGGGTTGATACGCGTAGTGGTGAATATGTCTCACGTGCAAAAGAGAGCTAGTGTGCTCCATAGACGAACAACTATCCTGTGTTTGAGTCAGCTTTAATAGAAAACTTAAAACTGCGGGCCGAGCTCTTAGCCAGCACCCGTAGTTTCTTTATGCAGCGGTCGGTGCTCGAGGTTGAAACTCCTGTTCTCGGTGCCACAGCAGTCACTGATCCTAATATCCAGTCTTTCGCTGTGACTGATAAAAACAATCTGACACGCTATTTACAGAGCTCACCTGAGTTTTTCATGAAGCGCTTATTAGTGGCGGGTGCCCCTGATATTTATCAAATCACTAAGGCCTTTCGCGAGTCTGAAGCAGGCCAACGCCACAATCCAGAATTCACACTCATTGAATGGTATCGAGGGCAGTTTAATCTGTCGCAAATTTCTCAAGAGAGCGCTGAACTGGTGCAGCAGTTGCTCCGATTAAGAGAAATTAATCTGCCTATTCAGCGCATTTCTTACCGCTGTGCCTGCCAACAGACGCTCGGTTGTGATTTGATTGAGCAAAGCTTGTCAGCATTAGTTGAAATAGCAACAGAACACGGATTGGTAGCGGCTGAAAAGCTGCCTAGGGCTGCCTTATATGACTTCATCTTTGATCAGGCCGTACTTGCACGTTTAGCAAAGGATGTTATTCATATCGTTGAATACTATCCGGCAGAGCAGGCAAGTCTTGCACAGATATCAGCAACAGATAGTCAACTTGCAGAACGCTTCGAGGTCTTTGCCGGTGGCTTTGAGTTGGCGAATGGTTTTCTAGAACTGCGTGATGCTGTAGAGCAACGACAACGATTTCAGCAGGATTTAAAGACACGCGCAGAGCAGGGCTCGCCTGCTGTGGCTATTGATGAGGCTTTTCTTTCTGCTTTAGAGCAGGGCTTGCCAGCCTGTGCTGGTGTTGCCCTAGGCCTTGATCGTGTGCAATTGCTGGCGGCAGGGCTTGATAGTCTAGATCAGCTACTGCCGTTTCCTTGGTCAGCGCTTTAGGCTTTATTGCTATCTGACGAGTCAGACTCGTTATTATCCGTAGTGGCAACATAATCAAGTGGCGCTGAACTTTCTGCTTCTATGTCTACACTTTCTGTCACCTCATCAACTACTGCAGGCTCTATTGTCGGCTCGCTGTCTTCTGCAGCCGCGGCTGCACTTTTAGCATCAGCCTGCGCTGCGGCTTCTGAACTAAAGCCGATAGCCTCACCCATTTTTAAACTCTGCTCTGTGGCCAATGCTGAGATGGCTGAGTAGCAGCCTTTAGAAAAACAGAGAACCACGGTTGAGCCCATATTGAAGGTGCCCATCTCATCACCTTTTTTAAGACTAATCGCTTCATTTTGATAGTCATAGCGAGCCGTTAGATTCATATGGGGTGGCGTCACCATGCCATGCCAAGCCATCTCTATGGCGGCGACGTTGACCGCACCCACCATGGTTGCAGCCATATAACCACCATCGACTTCAAAAATTGAGACAACGCGTTCGTTTTTAGCGAAGACTTTTTCAATGGCCTTGGGTGCGTAAGGCGCGACACTGAAGAGTCGGCCTGGCACATAAACCATCTCTAAGAGACGTGCGTCACAGGCCATATGCACGCGATGGTAATCACGTGGCGATAAATAGATGGTCATGAATTCGCCGTCTATGAATTTTTCTGTATGGCTACAGGCGGAGGTGAAGAAGTCATTCAATGAGTAATGCTTGCCCTTGGCTTGAATTATTTGGCGATTATCGATGGCACCAAATTGACTGATGCGGCCATCACAGGGTGAGCTGATAACCTCAGGGTTAGCGTCTATAGGGCGTGTGCCGTTTTTAAGCGTACGGGTAAAGAACTGGTTGAAAGTGCTGTAGCCTTCGACCTGGTCGACTTCAGCATCACTGAGATCAACCTTGAAAAACCTGATGAAGCTACGAATCAGTGAAGCTACCCAGAAACCTCTTTGACGCGTAATCCAATAGGTACAGCGTGATAGCAAGTGGTGTGGGAAGAGGTGAAAAATGGCGGCTTTCAGTCGCTCCCAAGAGCTGGCGTATTCTTTATTCATTTTGAGTAGTTCGAGTGCACTTGTTGAAAATTATAAACGATATCATTGACTGAATGTGGGGTTCTTAATAGTGCAGCAATGGCGTTATTTGGGGCAATGAGATAGATCGAGCTACTGTGCATGACATCATAGTCGGCGTTAGCATCAATGGCTTCGGGTAGTTTTGCAACAATACCCATGTTTTTAATAAAGCGGTCGAGTTCTGGGCCGGCACTGCTGACACCAATAACTTGGCTGCCAAAGGTTTCAAGATAGACTTTCATGCGCTCAGGCGTGTCTCTTATTGGGTCTACTGAGACGAAGACACTGCGCACGGCATCTATGCCATGTTCTTCCTTTAAGGTCTGCATAACCGCAGTTAAGGTGGCCATTGTGAATGGGCAGATATCCGGACAGTGGGTGAAGCCAAAGAACCAGAAGGTCCACTCATCTTTGATCTGCTCTGCAGTGAATGCCTGTTGGTTATGGTCGATTAAATTAAAATCGGCAATAGCCACTTCTTGATTAAGAAGGTAGCTGGCATTGATCAGCTCGGGGATATCAGTGGGGTCACTTTTATTCGCGAAATAGACACCTAACCCTAATGGGATGGAGAGCACTACTAGCGCAATAACAATATTTTTTAAGTTTTGCATAATCTCGAATGAATTATATCTTCGTTAACGCTTGATCGACCAGCGATAATGAAACGAAAAATTCTCACCTCTGTGGAATACGGTTACACTCTATCGACTCGCGTGCACCGGAGCGAATCCATTGTGATACCTGTTTTCTGGGTTCCTATCTCGCTCAGGTTGACGCAAAACAAGTCGTATCACGCTAAGGGTAAGTAGGTGCATGCATTGATCCTCAAAAGTACAACAGTCCCAGACCTTATTAACGAGATTACAACAGCCCTAGAGCAGTCTGATCTTAGCTATGGTCATGGCATGGAAACGGCACTTGATGAGGCCGCATATCTTGTCAGCTTTACCCTAGGATTGCCACCGGATTTCGACCCCTATATGGCCGGATTAAGTGTTACAGCTAGTCATCGTGACGCCATCAGTGGCTTGCTACAAAAGCGTATTGAGGAACGTAAGCCGCTGGTTTACCTGCTCGGTGAAACTTGGTTGGCCGGCTATAAATTCATTGTTAATGAGCATGTATTAGTGCCACGCTCACCCATAGCGAGCCTCATTCAAGAACGTTTTTTCCCTTGGTGGATCGGGGCTGAAGAGGCGGATGCAGAGCCCATCGTGATATTAGACCTATGTAGTGGCAGTGGCTGTCTTGGCATTTTAGCGGCATTAGAGTTCCCTGATGCAGAGGTATTATTGACTGATATAGACCCAAAAGCGCTGCGGGTTGCCGAGCAAAACATAGCAGCTTATAAGTTACAAAACCGTGTCAGCACGGTGTTATCTGATGTTTGGAGACAGATTCCACTAGGTCAATATGATATTATTCTAGCGAATCCGCCCTATGTTCCTCAACATGAGCAGAGCGAATTACCGACTGAGTATCAACACGAACCAGCACATGCCCTTTATTCGGGTGGCGATGGCTTGGATGTGGCGAAAAAGATACTCGCCTCAAGCAGTCAATATTTGACTGCAGATGGTCTGTTAGTACTTGAAGTTGGTGAGTCAGCTGATGCTCTGGAACAACACTTTGCTGATACCGAATTTATGTGGTTAGCATTGGAGAATGGTGGTGAAGGCGTCTGTGTGCTGACAGCTCAAGAGTGTAAGCAGTTCGCAAGCTAAGCATGCAACTTTAATTGGGTCATTTTGACTCTACCGTTGATCTTTCTTTATGTAAGATCACTAATAAAAGAAACCTTACGATATGTCTGGAAATACTTTTGGAACGCTTTTCACATTGACCTCATTTGGTGAGAGTCATGGTCCTGCTATTGGCGCTATTGTTGATGGCTGTCCCCCGGGTATTGAGTTATCTGCGGCCGACTTACAGCCTGATTTGGATCGTCGCCGTCCAGGCCAATCCAAATTTACAACACAGAGGCGTGAGGCTGATGAGGTTGAAATCATGTCGGGTGTCTTTGAAGGCAGAACCACCGGCACACCGATTGGTTTATTGATTCGCAATCAAGATCAGCGATCGAGTGATTATTCAAAGATTGCTGAGACGTTTCGGCCCGGACATGCTGACTACACCTACTTCAAAAAATATGGCATACGTGATTACCGTGGTGGTGGTCGATCATCAGCACGTGAAACAGCGATGCGTGTTGCTGCCGGTGCAATTGCTAAGAAATTTTTATTTCAGCGCTATGGCACTGAGATTAAAGCCTGTGTATCGCAGATTGGTGATATTAAGGCGGAACAAATGGATTGGGCGATTGTTAATGAGAATCCATTCTTCTTCCCTGATGCAAGCAAGCTCGATGCCTTAGCTGACTTCATGGAACAACTGCGGCGCGACGGTGATTCTATTGGTGCCCGTCTAACGGTGGCAGCAACCTCAATGCAAGTAGGGTGGGGTGAACCTATATTTGATCGTTTGGACGCCGATATTGCTAAAGGCATGATGTCGATTAATGCTGTTAAAGCGGTCGAAATTGGTGCTGGCTTTGATTCCGTAAGACAACGTGGCAGTGAGCATAGAGATGCTATTGAGCCTGATGGATTTCATTCAAATCATGCCGGCGGTACCTTAGGCGGTATCAGTTCAGGACAAGATTTAGCGGTCTCTATTGCACTCAAGCCAACCTCTAGTATCCGTATCCCAGGTCAGACTGTAGATACACAGGGTAAAGATGCTGAGATTTCAACTACCGGCCGACACGACCCCTGTGTTGGTATTCGTGCCGTGCCTATCGCTGAAGCGATGTTAGCTTTGACACTGGCAGACCATGCCCTGCGTCATCGTGGACAAAATGCTGATGTCAGTACTGAGTGTCCTGATATCCCCGCCTCAAAGAACTAATTAACCAAGAATAAATAATATGTCTGGATTATCACTTTACGACAAATTATGGAATGCACATGTCGTGCATAGACAAAAAGATGCCACCTGTCTGATCTATATCGATCGCCATCTGGTGCATGAGGTTACTTCACCACAAGCTTTTGAAGGCTTGCGTCTCGCTGGTCGTGAACCTTGGCGGACAGCCTCGGTGTTGGCTGTGCCTGATCATAACGTGCCAACCACAAAGCGCGATCAAGAAATTGAAGATCCCGTTTCACGTAAGCAACTAGCTGCTCTTGATGAAAACTGCAGCTCTTTTGGTGTGCAAAAGTTTGAGATGAATGACATTCGGCAAGGCATCGTGCATGTGATCGGTCCAGAACAGGGAGCGAGTCTTCCCGGTATGACCATAGTCTGTGGTGATTCCCATACCTCAACCCATGGTGCACTCGCTGCCCTAGCCTTTGGTATTGGTACGTCTGAGGTTGAGCATGTCTTGGCAACACAATGTCTGTTGTTAAAAAAGACTAAGTCGATGCGTATTGATCTTGAGGGTGAGTTACAAGTGGGTGTTAGTGCTAAAGATCTTGTGCTTGCAGTTATTGCCGAGATCGGTACTGCCGGCGGTACCGGTTACACCATTGAATTTGCTGGGTCTGCGATTCGAAATTTATCGATAGAAGGTCGAATGACGATCTGTAACATGGCGATTGAAGCGGGTGCCCGTGCGGGCATTATTGGTGTTGATGAACGCACACTAGATTATGTTGCTGGTCGACCCTTCTCTCCTAAGGGCGATGACTGGGAGCAAGCGAAAGCTGATTGGTCTAAGTTGGTGTCAGATGCTGATGCACATTTTGATAAAGTCATTCGTATTGATATCAATGCACTTAAACCGCAGGTCAGTTGGGGCACATCGCCCGAGATGGTCGTTGCAGTTGATGCCTTGGTGCCAGACCCAGAGCAAGAATCTAGTGATAGCAAAGCAGAAGGTATGCGTAATGCCTTGATCTACATGGGGCTTAAAGCTGGGCAGGCGGTCAAAGATATTGTTATTGATAAGGTCTTTATTGGCTCTTGCACTAATTCACGGATTGAAGATTTACGTGCCGCTGCCATTGTTGTGCAAGGTAGACAGCTAGCTGGAACAATCAAGCTGGGCTTAATCGTTCCGGGGTCAGGTTTGATTAAGCAGCAGGCAGAGAAAGAAGGCTTAGATAAAATTTTTCTGGATGCAGGCTTTGAATGGCGTGAGCCTGGCTGCTCCATGTGTCTCGGTATGAACGCTGATCAACTAGAGGCTGGTGAGCGTTGTGCTTCTACCTCTAACCGTAATTTTGAAGGGCGTCAGGGACAGGGTGGACGCACACATTTACTTAGTCCGGCGATGGCTGCTGCCGCCGGTATTGCCGGTCACCTAACTGACGTACGTGACTACCTATAGGAGATGATGATGCAGGCATTTACTACATTAAGCTCTAGTTTGTTACCGATTGATCGTCCAAATGTTGATACTGATGCGATTATTCCTAAACAGTATTTGAAATCAATTCGTCGCTCTGGCTTTGGCCCTAATCTATTTGATGACTGGCGTTATTTAGACGCTGGTGAGCCGGATCAGTCCTGTGAAGGTAGGCGTTTGAATCCAGAATTCATTCTTAATGATGAGCGTTATCGTAACGCTGAAATTATATTAGGCCGAGAAAACTTTGGCTGTGGCTCATCTCGTGAACATGCCGTTTGGGCTTTTCAGGACTACGGTGTCAGGGCCTTATTAGCGCCAAGCTTTGCTGACATATTCTTTAGTAACTGTTTTAAGAATGGTCTACTCCCTATCATCTTAGAGCCAGCATTGATTGATGAATTATTTATAGCGAGTTTGGCCGATGCAGAAACCTCAGTCAGTATCGATTTGGAAAGTCAGACCATCATTCGTGATGGCAAACCAATGGCTGATTTTGAAGTCGATGAGTTTAAGAAGCACTGCTTGCTGAATGGTTTGGATGAGATCGGTATCACCCTGAAGTATGCAGAAAAAATTAAGGCCTTTGAGGCTGCACAGAAGAACAGTGCACCTTGGCTATACAGTAACGATTAAAGGTGTGGAAGTAAGATGTCTAAGATATTGGTATTAGCAGGTGATGGTATTGGTCCTGAAATAGTACGTCAGGCTGTAAAGATTCTGGATCAACTGAAGTTGCAGGGATGTCATCTGGAGTTGGAAACAGCTAACTTAGGTGGCGTTGCTTATGATCAGGAAGGCTCTCCATTTCCAGAGACTACACGCAAATTAGCCGAGCAGGCTGATGCCATATTACTCGGTGCAGTGGGTGGTCCACAGTACGATGATGTTGAACGCCATCTACGACCTGAGCAAGGTTTGCTGGATATTCGAGGTCACCTCAACTTGTTTGCTAATTTGCGCCCAGCGCTATTGTATGAGGATTTGGCTGAAGCTTCATCGCTGAAACCTGAGTTAGTCGCTGGATTAGATCTGCTGATTGTTCGTGAATTAGTCGGTGGTATTTATTTTGGTCAGCCGCGCGCAAAAGAAATTAAAGATGGTCGCCGCTGGGGTTATAACACTATGGTTTATAACGAAGATGAGATTCGTCGCATCGCCCATGTTGCCTTTGCTGCCGCAGCTAAAAGAGAGGGTCGTTTATGTTCAGTCGACAAAGCTAATGTTCTCGAGGTCTCATTGCTTTGGCGCGAAATAATGGAAGAGGTTAAGACTGATTATCCGACTGTGGAACTGAGTCATATGTATGTTGATAATGCAGCGATGCAATTGATTCGAGCACCTAAGCAGTTTGACGTTATGGTGACCTCAAATCTATTTGGCGATATTTTATCTGATGCAGCGGCGATGTTAACAGGGTCTATCGGTATGCTGCCATCTGCGTCCTTGAATGAAGATAATCTAGGCATGTATGAGCCTATCCATGGCTCAGCACCTGATATTGCTGGCAAAGGTATCGCCAACCCCTTAGCAACCATTTTGTCAGTCGCGATGATGTTACGTTATAGCCTGAGTTTAGAGGTAGAGGCGAAGCAGGTTGAAGAGGCGGTAATGCAAGCCTTAACTGCCGGTGCACGGACAGCAGATATTGCTAAAGCGGGTGAGACGATAATGTCTACGGATGAGATGGGTGATGCAGTGCTGCGAGCGATGCGCACGGTATAGACTAAAAATGATAGAGATGACTTGTGAGTAATGGGCAATGACAAAAAAATATAATGTAGCAGTAGTGGGTGCAACCGGTGCAGTGGGTGAGGTTATGCTTTCCATCTTGGCACAGAGAAACTTTCCAGTCGGTCAAGTCTATGCGCTAGCAAGTGCACGTTCTGTTGGTAAAAAAGTACGTTTTGGTGAGCAGCTGTTAACAGTCGAAGATCTTGCTGACTTTGATTTTTCAAAGGTCCAGATTGGCCTGTTTTCAGCGGGTGCATCAATCTCAGAAAAGTTTGCCCCAAAGGCAGCTGAGCAAGGTTGTGTCGTCATTGATAATACCTCTCGTTACCGCTATGAGGATGATATTCCGTTGGTTGTGCCTGAGGTTAATCCAGCAGCCATAGCTGATTATAAGAACCGCGGCATTATTGCCAACCCGAATTGCTCGACAATACAAATGTTGGTCGCGTTAAAACCTATCCATGATGCTGTCGGTATTGAACGCGTTAATGTTGCAACTTATCAGGCTGTATCGGGCACTGGTAAGGAAGCTATTGATGAGCTGGATGCACAGACGAAGAGCTTGTCTGAGGGCAAGGCCATAGTATCTGAAGTCTACCCAAAACAGATTGCTTTTAATGCATTGCCACATATTGATGTTTTTCTCGAGAATGGTTACACCAAAGAAGAAATGAAAATGGTCTGGGAAACTCAAAAGATAATGGCTGATGACAGCATTTTAGTGAATCCTACCGCGGTAAGGATACCTGTTAAATACGGTCATTCTGAAGCGCTACATCTAGAGTTAAAAGCCCCCCTTGACGCACAGGCAGCAAGAGATTTGTTGGCGTCAGCGCCAGGAATCACGGTCATAGATGATCATTGTGATGGTGGCTATCCAACGGCAGCCACAGATTCTGAGGGTACAGATCCAGTCTATGTTGGGCGTATTCGACAAGACATTTCACATCCTCGAGGCTTAAACCTTTGGGTTGTAAGCGATAATCTACGTAAAGGTGCCGCCTTAAATAGTGTGCAGATTGCAGAATGTTTGATAAAAAATTATTTGGACTGATGTCTTATTCATTATCTTTGCTCTGGGGAATGAAATGCTGCGTAAAGTGAAACTGATTATTTTTTTTAGTCTATGTGTTGTTCTTTCGCCAGGACTGGCTAGTGCTTTAGGGCTGGGTCAATTGAAGGTGCAAACAGCTTTAAATGAAAACTTACATGCTGAGATTGAGCTCATCACTGTCAGTGATGAGGAGTTGAAGACACTTAAGGCAGGCTTAGCAGAAAATATTTTATTTCAGACTAATCGCTTGCCAGTCACTGATGAATTGAAGTCACTGACATTTGGAATTGTTGGTGTTGGCCGTAAACATTATATTCGCATTGATTCATCTCAGCCATTTACACAAGCCAACACGAGTTTTTTTCTGAAAGTGGAATCCAGTAGTGGTGTGTTGGTACGTAAATATAAAATAGTATTAAGCAGCAACCTTAAGCCTGCAGTTTCGGCCGCTGTGCAGATGCCAGATCAGGCCAAAGAAAAATCAGGTCAAGCTAAAGCTGTTCGTGTTGTTGTTAGCAATGGCCAGACACTTTGGAGTATCGCGAGTCAATATACGGTTGCTAGTGATGTCAGTGGTAGTCAGATGATGTTAGCTATTCAAACTGTAAACCCTGATGCCTTCAATGTGAGTAATATTAATGAGCTAAAGAAGGGCTCGGTATTGATTATCCCAACGTTGGCAGAAGCTCGCTCAATCAAGCCCGCGCAAGCGCTTAATCAGGTTAAACAACAAGTCCAGCAATGGAAACAACATCGCGCGCTCCAAGCGAGTATTCCGAACACACGGTTGCCGACAGTGAAGGCTGACAGCAAACAGAAATTATCTATTCTTGCTAAGACAGCTGATGCTCCAGTTAATACGAACTCAACATCAATAGAGCTAGCCGGTATGCAGCAACAAAATCAGCTATTACAAGAACAGCTAGGCTCTAAAAAGGAACAGAACCTTGAGCTACGAAATCGGCTTGATAATTTAGAACGGGTACTGCAGAAGCAAGAGGCGATCATTTCTGTGCAAAATCAACAACTAGCGCAGTTGCAATTAATTTTAGAGCGCTTTGAAAATCTAGCGCCGCAGAGTCTTAACGAGAGTCCCTCAGCTAATCCAGCTGAGACTTCAGTGGTTGCAGGTTCAGCGTTAAATATAGAAATTAAAGCGTTTTTTGACGAATTCTTAGTGCTTAGTGACCAGGCGCTAGACGCAAGTAAACAGGCGTGGTGGAAGCTTAAGGATTGGCTTCAGCAGCAGAGCATAACCTTTCTCTTAGGTGTTTCAACAGTGTCTCTATTATTGTTAGTGATGTTGATGATGTTGCTTTTGCGCCGACGTAAGTCAGAAGCGACATCAGCAGCAGCTGAGCCTGATGTCGCAGCAGTTGAGCCTGATGTTACAGCAGAGATGCAACGCAGTGCTGCGCCAAAAGAGCCTGATGCGATCATTCTAGATGATGTCTTAAAAGATTTAGTCGGTGATGTGCCTGATTTTGAAATCGATGATGCCCCAGAAGAACTGCCAGAGGATGCGGCAACAAAACTTGCTTTAGTTACTGTGCTAGTTGAAATGGGTGATTATTCAGCAGCTAAAGAGAGTTTACATGAGGTCATAGCAGAGGGTAATGCTGAACAAGTTAAGCGTGCGCAACAGATATTAGCCACCTTAGTCGATGCCGAGTGATATTAGGATGATGGGTCGCAGGTGAGATACGCCGCTGTAGTTGAATATGATGGCCGACCCTTTTGTGGCTGGCAAAGTCAGCCGCATGCCCCTTCGGTTCAGGCCTGTGTTGAGCAAGCCCTCAGTCATGTCGCTGCCGAGCCAATAAAAGTTCAGTGTGCGGGGCGCACTGATTCAGGTGTGCATGCCCTGGGGCAGGTCATTCATTTTGACTCAGCGGTTGAACGCAGCCTCAGATCCTGGCTGTTAGGTGCAAACTCAAACCTACCAGAAAGTATTGCAATACAACGAGTGCAACCGATGAGTGATGATTTTCATGCGCGTTTTTCTGCGCGTGCACGATCCTATCGCTATGTGATTGCAAATCAAGTTCCCCGTCCAGCCTTACTCGTGGGTAAGGCGACTTGGTATGTTAAGGCGTTGGATGTTGCACGTATGCAAGAGGCCGCTAATAGTCTTCTGGGGAAGCACGATTTCACTAGTTTTAGGGCTTTGGCCTGTCAGGCAAACACCCCCATACGTACCCTGCAAAAATTGCAGCTGCGGCGTGAAGGGTCTTTAGTTATATTAGACGTCACTGCGAATGCCTTTTTGCATCACATGGTGCGTAATCTTGCGGGTGTTCTAATGGCGATAGGCAGTGGTGAGCGTGAGGTATCATGGGCTGCTGAATTACTACAGCAACGAGATCGATCGCAGGCTGGGGTGACAGCAAAACCAGATGGTTTATATTTTGTAGCTGTACAATACGATCCACAGTTTGAAGTTTGATGTTTACCCTCACTGCTGCGTTTAATGAAGGAATACTAAGACTCAATGATGTCCAGAACTAAGATAAAATTTTGTGGCCTGACACGGCTTGAAGACGTACAACATGCGGCCTCTCTAGGTGTTGATGCCCTCGGCTTCGTATTTTGTCAGCAGAGCCCGCGCTGTATTGATATTGAGCAGGCTCAAGAGCTACTCGCGGTCTGCCCACCATTTATTACTCGTGTGGGGTTATTCATGAATGACCAAACGAGTACAATTGAAGAAATTTGCAAAGCATTAGACCTAGACGTGCTGCAATTCCATGGCGATGAGACAGCAGAATTCTGTGCTTCTTTTGGTTATAGATACATGAAAAGTATCGCCATGGGTGGCAGTACGGATCTCGCTAGGCTAGACCAGTATGCGCAAGCATCGGCTTTGTTGTTAGATGGCAACGAGCCAGGTCAGCCTGGCGGTAGTGGAGATGCCTTTGACTGGCAGTCAACGCCGCAGGCTTTGAAGCAAGCGATTATTTTGGCCGGTGGCTTAGACAGTCAGACTGTTGGCCATGCCATTAAACAGGCAAGCCCCTATGGGGTCGATGTGAGTAGCGGCATTGAGTCCGCAAAAGGGATTAAAGATAAAACTAAAATGATAGATTTTGTAAACGCAGTGCGACTAGCCGATGGGTACTAATGTGACAGATAAAGAGCAGGGGCATTTTAATGCTGTACCAGACAACAGAGGGCACTTTGGGCCCTACGGTGGACGCTTCGTCGCCGAAACACTGATGACGCCTTTGGCTGAGTTAGAAGCGGCTTATGAGGAATGTAAGGTTGACCCTGCTTTCCAAGCAGAATTCCATAATGACCTAGCTCATTATGTTGGCCGTCCTAGCCCACTCTACTTTGCCGAACGCTTAACCAATCTATGGGGCGGTGCTCGCATCTTTCTCAAGCGTGAAGATCTAAATCATACTGGCGCGCACAAAATTAATAACACTATTGGTCAGGCGCTGCTGGCTAAACGCATGGGTAAGACGCGTATTATCGCTGAGACGGGTGCCGGTCAGCATGGTGTTGCCAGTGCTACGATTGCAGCTCGCCTAGGTCTTGAATGTGTGGTCTACATGGGAGCCGATGATATTCAGCGGCAATCCCCTAATGTTTACCGTATGCGTTTATTAGGTGCCAAGGTAGTGCCAGTGACCTCAGGTTCGAGGACATTGAAGGATGCCTTGAATGAAGCATTGCGTGATTGGGTAACTAATGTTGATGACACCTTTTATATTATTGGTACCGTTGCAGGCCCTCATCCGTACCCGCAGATAGTGCGTGATTTCCAAACAGTGATTGGTAAAGAAGCACGTCAGCAAATGCTAGAGCAATATAACACGCTACCTGATGCCTTAGTCGCCTGTGTGGGTGGCGGTTCTAATGCGATTGGTTTATTTCATCCCTTCTTAGGAGATGAAGGTGTCGCTATCTATGGTGTAGAAGCCGGTGGTCATGGTGTCGATACCGGTATGCACTCCGCACCGTTGAGTGCAGGTAAACCTGGAGTATTACACGGTAACCGTACTTACTTAATGGAAAGTGAAGCCGGTCAGATCATTGAAACGCATTCGATCTCAGCAGGCTTAGATTACCCAGGTGTCGGTCCAGAACATTCTTGGTTGAAAGATGAAGGCCGAGTGCAATACGTGTCTGTGACTGATGATGAAGCGCTGGCTGCTTTTCATCTAACGACAACTAAGGAAGGTATTATTCCAGCATTGGAAAGTAGCCATGCGATGGCCTTTGCGGAAAAATTAGCCCCAACAATGGCAAAAGAACAGTCCATTGTTATTAACTTGTCAGGTCGTGGTGATAAAGATATTAATACTATTGCGCGAATAGAAGGAATTGAATTGTGAGTCGAATTAAGACGTGCTTTGACGCGTTAAAAGCAAACAACGAAAAAGCACTTATTAGTTTTGTTACTGCGGGTGATCCACACCCCAAGCATACGGTTTCCATAATGCATGCATTGGTTGAGGCGGGCACTGACTTAATTGAGGTGGGTGTACCTTTTTCAGACCCGATGGCTGATGGTCCGGTAATTCAGCAGGCCTGTGAACGCGCATTGGAACACGACACCTCGTTGACTGATATTTTGCGGATGGTCGCAGAATTTCGTGAGAATGATCAAAATACACCCATTGTTTTGATGGGTTATCAGAATCCGATTGAAGTTTATGGCGCTGAAAGGTTCGCTAATGATGCTAAAGGCTTAGTTGATGGTGTGATTACTGTCGATTTGCCACCAGAAGAATGTGCAGAAATTAATCAGCTTTATCGTGCTGCTAACATTGATTCGATCTTTTTGATGGCACCGACTACGGATATTTCACGTATTCGTCGTATCTCTGAGATGGCCTCTGGTTTCCTTTATTATGTGTCATTCAAGGGAATTACAGGCGCTAGTAACCTCGATATTGTTAGTGTTTCCAGTAAGTTAAGTGAAATTCGTGGGGTTGTAGATCTACCTCTGGCAGTGGGCTTTGGCATCAAAGATGCAGAGACTGCGGCCGCTGTAGCGGCTGTTGCTGACGCTATTGTTGTCGGCAGTGCCATCGTTTCATTGATCGCAAAAAATCAAGAAGATATGCCAACAGCACTGAAAGAAGTGAAATCGCTATTGCAAGGCATCAAGTCCGCGTTGGATAATGCTGGTTCGATTTGACATTAAGTAGATAAATATTGCCATGAGCTGGCTTGGAAAATTGATGCCTTCGCGCATCCGCACTGATAGCACGAGTAGCCGCAAAGTACCGGAAGGTTTGTGGGCGAAATGTGCCCGATGTAGTGCCGTATTGTATGGTCAAGAGTTGGAGCGCAATCTTCAGGTCTGCCCTAAATGTAATCATCACATGCGCATCAGCGCACGTAGTCGTCTGGACTCTTTCCTTGATAAGGAGGGGCGCACAGAGATCGGTGCTGAATTCGAACCGCGTGATTTTCTTAAATTTAAAGATTCTAAGAAATACAAAGATCGTCTGATCGCAGCGACTAAGGCAACCGGTGAAACGGACGCCTTAGTCGTCATGCAGGGGACCCTACGCTCGATGCCAATCGTTGTCGCTGCTTTTGAATTTAATTTTATGGCAGGCTCTATGGGTTCGGTCGTCGGTGAGCGTTTTCTAGCAGCAGTGAACCGGTGTATTGCCGAAGGCATGCCGTTTGTCTGTTTCTCCACCAGTGGCGGCGCACGCATGCAAGAGGCCCTAATGTCTTTGATGCAGATGGCTAAGACCAGTGCCGCGTTAACGCGTTTAGCCGATGAGCGCCTACCGTTCATTTCTGTTTTGACGGACCCTACTATGGGAGGAGTCTCTGCGAGTTTTGCAATGCTTGGGGATGTGCATATTGCCGAGCCAAATGCGCTAATCGGTTTTGCTGGGCCGCGTGTGATCGAGCAAACAGTTCGTGAGACATTGCCAGAAGGGTTTCAGCGTAGTGAATTCCTACAGGAGCATGGAGCGATTGATCTGATCATAGATCGTAAGGATCTTGCGCCTCGAATTCATAACTTGCTGCAATTACTGACTGAGCGAAATAAGTAAGTTTTAGTCTCTTATTCATGTAAACCTTATGTCAGATTCACGCGCAAAAAATTCACAACAACTTAAGTTTAAATCGCTAGATGATTGGCTAGCGTGGCAGACAACCCTGCATGCGCGTGAAATTGAGTTAGGCCTAGATCGCATTACTGAAGTCGCGAAACGTATGCGCGTCATAGACTGTCCGTTTAAAGTCATTACCGTAGCAGGCACCAATGGTAAAGGTTCAACGGTAGCTATGCTGACCTCTATCCTGCATCACGCAGGTTATCGTGTGGGGACTTACACCTCACCTCATATCGTGCATTACAACGAGCGAATTCGTGTTGCTCAACGTTGTGTCAGTGACGCACAACTGTGTGCTTCTTTCGCCAAGATTGACGCTGCACGTGGTGAGATTAGCCTATCGTTTTTCGAGTTTGCAACGCTAACTGCTTTAGATATATTTCATAAGGAGCAGGTTGATGTCGCCATTCTTGAAGTGGGTCTAGGTGGGCGTTTAGATGCCACTAATATGATCGATAGCGATCTTGGAATTGTTACCAGTATCGGCCTTGACCATACTGAATACCTTGGCCCTGATCGTGAATCCATCGGTTTTGAGAAGTCTGGTATTTACCGTCATAACACCCCTGCTATTTGTGGTGACCCTTTGCCTCCTGAAAGTGTAGCGCTGACAGCAAAGAAAATTGGGGCTGACTTCAAGAGTTTGAATCAAGATTACTCCTACAGCGTTGAAAAAAGCTTATGGAGTGTTAAAGCTGAAGACTATGAGCTGAATGGGCTGCCATTGCCTAATCTATCTGGAGCCGTGCAACTGCAGAATGCCGCGAGTGCATTGATGGGGTTGCATATGATATCAGCGAAACTGCCGGTTAACTTTGACGCGATTAAGATGGGCTTGCGAGAGGTGACCTTAGAAGGGCGCTTCCAACGCATAGTGAAGGAGTGTGAAGTCATTCTTGATGTCGCGCATAACTTTGATAGTGCAGAGGTTTTAGCCAATAATTTAATGGCTTTACCCAAGCCAGAAAAGACCATAGCGGTATTTGCTATTCTCAGCGATAAAGACCTGAGTGGGATTGTGCAGTTGCTGCATAGCCATGTTGATGAATGGTATGTCAGTAGTGTCAATTCACCGCGTGCTATGCCTATAGAGCGCGTCTCAGCAGCCTTGTATGAGGCGGCAGCAGAAACTCCTGTCAGTGCCTTTGATTCGGTTGGGCAAGCCTATGAGCAGGCACAGCAGGATGCGAGTAAGGGTGATCGAATCCTTGTTTTTGGATCGATTTTCACGGTTTCGGAAGTTATCGCCAGCGGTAAATGAGTCCTTTTATTCGCTGTTAAGCGCCGTTAGAATAGGTCTTCCATTCTTGGACACAGAATCACGTGGACCTAGCACTCAAATACAGAATTGTTGGCGCCATTGTCGTCGCTAGTCTTGCAATAATTTTTGTCCCGATCGTGCTGGATGGCTCAGGCCAAGAGTCAGCTGCCGACTCTGCTCAGTGGCAAACCTACCGTAGTGAATTAAACATCCCTCCCGAGCCTAAATTCATTGATCAGCAGCCAGCAGTTCGTGCGGACTGGAAGCAGCAGGCAGAAGCTGCAGCACAGCAGGTGAGCATAGAAGCTGATGATTTAGCGCATGGTATCCACCCTGAAGTAAGTCTGAGTAAAGGTAATACAGAAAACCTAGTTAGCTGGGTGGTGCAGGTGGGTGCATTCAGTGAGCGAAAAAAAGCGCTGGCTCTGAAAAAACAGCTGACCGATGAAAAGTTAGACCTTTTTATTGAAGTGGCGGGTGAAAAACAAAAACGAGTCTATCGAGTCAAGGTTGGCCCGATGCTATCACAAAAAAAAGCAGCCAAGATGCAGCTGCATTTAGTTGATAAGTTTGAGTTAACTGCTGCCTTTGTTAGTTCTTATCCACGAATTGAACGCTGAACGGATGCTTATGTTCACGACTAAAGTCTCATGACACTACTAGATCTAACTTGGATCGATATTTTTATTATCGTCGTTTTCTTGATTTCCACGGGCATCGCTTTAATGCGTGGCTTTGTACGTGAGGCCATCTCATTAGTATCCTGGGCTAGTGCTATTTTCTTATCGATTCGTTATGCCAAAGATATTGCTGACTTGTTGCCGGCAACCCTACTTAGCCTCGATATTAGTGCCGGTACAGATCTTGGCAACGGTTTGCGTTTTGCTATCGCCTTTATCTTAATTCTAGCGGGCTCATTATTGATTGGTTTCATCTTGAATCGACTGTTATCCACGGTCACTAAGATGCCCATGGTACGGTGGCTTGATAGTACCTTAGGGCTGTTCTTTGGGCTCATACGTGGGTCTGCCGTGGTCTTACTGCTAGTGCTTGCTGCTGCTGCATTTACCTCTTTACCCAGTAGTGATGCATGGCGTCAGGCACAGTTAATGGGGCCGTTTAATCAATCAGCTTTGTGGGTGATCAAGAAAATGCCTGGACATTACTCCGAACGTTTTTATCTTTATAAGCAAATTCTTTTAAGTAGCTAAGGTTTATTATTCATGTGTGGGATTATCGGTATCGTCGGCAATGGCCAGTTAGTTAATCAAGATCTTTATGACGGGCTAACTGTATTACAGCATCGTGGCCAGGATGCGGCAGGCATTATGACTTACTCGGAAGGTCGCTTGTTGCAGCGTAAAGGTAATGGCCTAGTGCGTGATGTCTTTCAAGAAAGGCATATGCGAGTGCTGCAGGGTGATATGGGCATCGCCCATGTACGTTACCCTACGGCAGGCACCTCTTCAGAGGCCGAGGCGCAACCTTTTTATGTTAACTCTCCTTATGGCATCTGCCTGTCTCATAATGGCAACTTAACCAATGCTGCTGAGCTGAAAAAAGAACTCTTCATTGATGATCGTCGACACATCAATACGCGTTCTGATTCTGAGATTCTATTGAATGTTTTAGCGCATGAACTAAGTGAAGTCGATCACCTCAAGTTAAGTGCGGAAGATGTCTTTACTGCCGTACGTGGTGTGCATAAGCGCTGTCGTGGTGCCTATGCTGTGGTCACCATGATCTGTGGTGTAGGCATGCTCGCATTTCGTGACCCCAATGGTATTAGACCTTTGGTCTATGGTGTAAAAGAAGATGAAAACGGGCGACAGTATATGATTGCCTCTGAGAGTGTAGCGCTGGACGTCTTGGGTTATGAGTTGGTGCGTGATGTTAAGCCGGGTGAGGTTATCTTTATTGATAAGGATAATAATCTGCATGCACAAGAGTGCTCAGAAGCTGCAGTTCTGACACCATGTTTATTTGAATTTGTCTATTTCGCACGCCCAGATTCTATTATTGAAAATGTTTATGTGCAGAAAGCACGTATGCGAATGGGGCATCGTTTAGCTAAAAAAGTACAACGTGAATGGCCCGATCACGATATTGATGTGGTTATTCCTATTCCTGATACCAGTCGCACAGCAGCCTTGGAAATGGCTCATGTATTAGATTGTAATTACCGCGAAGGTTTTATTAAAAACCGTTATATCGGGCGAACTTTCATTATGCCCGGACAGACGCAACGAGAAAAATCAGTACGCCAGAAATTAAATCCAATTAATCTGGAATATAAAAATAAGAACGTGCTGTTAGTGGATGACTCGATTGTTCGTGGCACGACATCACGCGAAATTGTACAAATGGCAAGGGATGCCGGCGCTAAGAATGTCTATTTTGCCTCAGCCTCCCCACCGGTACGTTTTCCCAATGTCTATGGCATCGATATGCCCGCAGCAAATGAATTAATAGCACACGATAGAAACGTAGAAGAAATACGTGATGAAATTGGTGCTGATCGTCTTTTTTATCAGGATCTAGAAGACTTAATTTGGTCGGTTAGTGAGGGCAATAAAGAAATCAATCAGTTTGAGGCATCGGTATTTACCGGTGACTATGTGACTGGCCTTCAGGATGATTATTTAGAAGCATTAGAAAAAATGCGTAATGATTCGAGTAAGAAAGGACAGGAAGACTTGACTAGTATTGATATCGTGAATGTTGAATAAGGCACATTAATAACGATGATTGCGGCGCAACATATTGCACAGATAGAGCAAGAATTTAGTGCCGTGATGACAGCGCTTTGGATTCATGTTGAAGTCGCTAGCCAGACTCTTAGGCTATTTCAAGAAGACCGTCAGCTGCAGGAGTATCCAGTCTCAACTGCGACACGCGGTATAGGCTGCCAGCAAGATAGCTATAAAACGCCCTATGGTGCACATACTATCGCTGCCTGCATTGGCCAAGGTGAGGCGCTGGCTGAGATTTTTATTGGACGTCAGGCTACGGCTAAAACCGCTGAGATTGAACGCCAAGCTATAGCTACGGGTGAAGATCTTATTCTTAGCCGTATCCTCTGGTTGAAAGGTTTGCAATCCGGTATTAATCAGGGGGCTGGAGTTGATAGCTATGCTCGCTATATCTATATTCATGGCACGCAAGAAGAAGGCCTACTCGGTCAACCTGCCTCACATGGCTGTGTGCGTATGGGTAATCAACCTATAATCGACTTGTTTGCACGGGTAAGCGTCGGTACATTTGTTTATATCGCCGCCCAATAGGCGAATTTGATGTTGAATTGTTGTATTCTCGCGCACTTAAATCTCTACCTAACTAATTGAATTATGAAAAATACTGAAACTGAGCAAGCCCTAACAACCGCACGTGATCAAGTCCGTGCCGTCTTTGATGCTGGCGTTTCGCGCGTTAAAGGCTTTAATGCAGTTGTTGATTACCTGAAAGAACAACCGCGCAGTGGTGATTATTACTTGTTGTCAGTTGGAAAAGCCGGTTCATCGATGGCACTTGGTGCCTTAGCGGTCTTGGGTGAGCAAATTAAGACGGGTTTGGTGGTGACCAAGCACCATCATGCTGAAGCTGATTTAATTGCCTGTGAACGCATGCATGTCATCGAATCGGATCATCCACTACCAGGTGATGCCAGTATTAAAGCCGGCCAAGCTGTGCTTGATTTTGTGCAACAGGCGCCAGCCGATGCACGTTTTTTGGTCTTGTTCTCCGGTGGAGCATCGAGTTTGATGGAGGTGCTAGCAGAAGGTATGGATCTGGCACAATTAACCGCAATGACCAACACACTGTTGTCGATTGGTTATGACATCACCCAAATGAATCAGGTTCGCCGCGCGGCGTCCTGTATCAAGGGAGGGCGTTTGGCCTCTTACATTAATGGCCGTGAGACTTTAGCGCTGATGATCTCAGACGTACCGGGTGATGATCCCGCAGTGATTGGCTCAGGCCCATTAACTCCAATTTATGACAATATTGCTGAGGTTGATTTACCGGCTGACATTACTAGCCTACTGGCCGATGTGAAATTTATGCCAGTCCCTGATAGCAGTGCTTTCACAAATATTGAGAGCCATGTTATCGCCACATTAGATGATGCCAAGCAGGCGGCGGCTAAGCATGCTCAGTCCTTAGGGCTTGAGGTGATACTGCATAAAGAATTTATGCAGGGGGATGCCAGTGCTAAGGCTACCGAAATCAGTCAACAGATGAGTTCAGCTACTGCGGGTATTCATATTTGGGGTGGTGAGACTGCAGTCACCTTACCGAGTAATCCTGGTCGCGGTGGACGTAACCAACATTTTGCTCTGGTCGCTGCGAAGATGTTAGCAGGTCAGGAAGATGTTGTGCTCTTGGCTGCGGGCACTGATGGTACCGATGGCCCAACTGAAGATGCCGGTGGCATTGTTGATGGCAGTAGTGCGGCACGTGCACAGCAGCTCGGCTTAGATCTTGAAAAATACCTTACACAAGCGGATGCCGGTAACTGTCTAGAAGCCTTAGGTGACTTGGTGACTACAGGGCCAACCGGTACAAATGTGATGGATCTGGTGGTGGCACTTAAACGCTAAGCCTAGCGTTTAAGCTCGCAGCATAAACGCTATGTCTAATCCTATCTCTGCAGATAACTTCTTTGAACAGATAAAAGATGTGATCCTGTGTCCACAGCCAACCGAAAAAATAACCTTATTGACAGCTTTGAAAACGAGTTTGTCAGGTCTTTCAGCGGTACCCAAGGCTAGCGCTGAAATAATAACCATTAAGCTTCCGGGGCTACCACCTGAACTTGAGCTGGTTCATCCTGCACAGGTGCCACGCCGTAAACTAAACAGTATAGAAGGCCGCATCGCACTTATTCATGCGGTTTGCCATATTGAATATAATGCCATTAACTTAGCCTTAGATGCTATTTATCGTTTTCAGGACATGCCCTTTGCCTATTACACTGATTGGATGCGAGTAGCCGCTGAAGAGGCCAGTCATTTCCAGATGCTTTCAAATCGTCTGCAACAGTTGGATAGTTACTATGGTGCACATAGTGCGCATAACGGGCTCTGGGAAATGGCTGTTAAGACTGGGCATAGCGTCTTACATCGTATGGCCTTGGTGCCGCGGGTGTTGGAAGCCCGTGGTCTTGATGTCACGCCGGGAATGATTGAACGCTTAATATCAGTCGCTGATTACGAGACCGTGGCCTTACTGAAAATTATTTTGGCGGAAGAGGTGGGTCATGTCGAAATTGGCACGCGTTGGTATAAGCATGCCTGTGTTGAGGCTGGGGTCGAATCACAGACGACCTTTATCGCCTTACTGAAGGAATATGATGTGCATACCGGCAAGGGGCCGTTGCATGTCGTTGCGCGTAAGCAGGCTGGTTTTAGTCAGATGGAATTAGACGCTCTTAATTAATAAACCAGCCCAGTATTGCACTGGGCTAATCAAAACCACGTTATGCAAATCGAGGGTATTATTCGATCATACTTGCTTTGCTAACAATGATAGGATCTTTGGGTACATCACCGTGCGGACCCAATGTCGCTGTCTCGACTGCTGCGATGGCCATGACAACATCCATACCCTCAATCACCTGAGCAAAAACGGCGTAACCCCAGCCCTGTGAACTCTCACTGGTGAAGTTTAAGAAGCCATTATCAGCAACATTAATAAAGAATTGAGATGAGGCCGAATGAGGGGCCGAGGTTCTCGCCATAGCGAGTGAGCCGACTACATTTTGTAGGCCGTTGTTAGCCTCATTCTGAATGTTTGCATGACCGTCTTTCTGACGCATATCGACCTTAAAGCTACCGCCTTGCACCATGAAGTTTGGGATCACACGATGAAAGATGGTGTCATCGTAAAAACCTTCCTTAACGTAACGGATAAAGTTTTCCACGGTAATGGGTGCTTTTTCAGCATATAGCTCGATTGTAATGTTGCCATGGCTCGTTTCAAATAGAGCTTTTGGATTGGAATCACTCATTGCTGCACTCCCTGCAAAGGTTATGAGGATTAAGCACGCAGTAAGGAGAGAAATTATTCGCTTAGTCATTCTGTGCCTATTCTTTCGGTTATTGTTGCGCAGTATCATAAGCGCTCAGCACGGAGTAATAAAGTGAGCAAAGCCCTAACATTGATCTTAATAAAACAGCTTAACCTAGACTTTGTCATGACAGCTGCCAAAATTGGCCATAAAACGAGCAAAAGAGTCAATTGATAGCGATAAATAGTTGACGATAGGGCGTTAAAACACGTATTCTTGCGCGCTCTCATAGCTTCTCTCGAATCTATGAGTAAAAACTTAGTCGGGGCATAGCGCAGCCTGGTAGCGCATCTGCTTTGGGAGCAGAGGGTCAGAGGTTCGAATCCTCTTGCCCCGACCATTCACTACATCAGCATCATCTAGCATCTAATACTAACTCCATTTAAATCAGACACTTAGCAGGATTTTTAGTTCGTTAGTGTTCGGCCATGTTCGCTTACAATCTGAATTTTTAGAGTACTCATTACAAGTATCGCTTAACTATGTATTTAAGTTAAAGGTAGGAACATGCCATCTTGTTGGGACGGGTTACTAATTCTTCCTCCTCTAATTCCCCTTCGTACCATTCAACGGCTTGCGTTTCAGGGACGCTCATCTTTTCTAAGGTTGTATCAAAGCCTTTAATATAATCTACAACTCTTGCACCTTTACCAGGAATATCCTCAGTTTCATCTACAAATCCTGTAAGCAAAAACTTTCTATAATTAATTCTAGTGCGAGATTCACCTGAACCTTCGAAAATAAGATACCCGTCTTTGGGTGTAATAAGATTAGGAAACCCCCTGACTTTTGCTCTGATTCCTAGACGCTTAAGTTCTGCCGCAAATTTTTCTGCACACTGAAATGCCTTGCAAGCAACAATATCGATTAGAGAGTCATCGTCAATAAAAGGTGCTAACTGCTTGGCAAGTTTTGATCCTTCGAATCTTATCAAAACGTTATTCACAAATTCCTCTGATTCAGCATCCACACGTATAAATTCTTTTCCACCATGTGCAACAATAGCAATTCGTTTTGGTAACTTTTGACCAATTGATCTCATATCATTAAGGCGAACTTTTTCGCCCATAATCTCAAGATGTCTTGAAAATTCTACTTCGGCCATATCCTTATCTTTCGCCTGCGTAAGGAGATCAAAAAAAGCGGGATTACCCCCTGGATGTCCACTAATAATATTTTTAACCTCTTTCAGATAGGTATAACGACTAGTCAATACTGCGCCTCTGTCCATAGGAACCGCTATGCCGTCATAATCTACAAATTGAACAGGGGCTGCATGTAAATTCGGTGTGCTTAAAAAAAGCGATGTAATGACTAAATAAAAGATATGTTTCATAGCTGGCTAGACACCTCAATAATAAAAATCATACAATCTTAAAATTTCTCTTCAAGGTCTGCATCTGCCTCAGAGAAAAAATGCGAATATAAATACTGCCTCTATCTTCATTATATATTTTTATCAATTATTTTCACAATAAATAATTTACTCAATTTGTTATGTTGGAATTTCTAAGGCTGACAAGAGTGTCGTATTATATTTTTGATATATACTGAGAGAATAATTCTGTGAATCTGTTAGATATAACCAAGATTTTTTTAATTACTCTTCCTGTATCGCCGGATCTATAAAGGGTAGGGGTAATTAAACCTATTATTTAAATATGAGAGATATCGGTGGGGCGCTTTTATAGCTATCCCATTTATACAGCTATCAGTTTTCAGGTTTTGTGACCTTTAAGAATGTGGGTATATTCGAATGTAGCTAAACAGAAAACATCTATATATCGTAGTTTAAGTTTGCTATTCGATTGATCTTGTCCCGACCATTCATGATTTTCAGTACACATCATAGCGATCTAAAAACCCTTTTTAAATCAATAAAATCATTGGCTTAATGAGATTAATCATTTGTTTTTACTTGACTCATGCACTTACAACAAAAAGTCTATTGGCTATATTCGCGTATCCATTAAATTTATTGAGGTATAACATAATTTTACATCCAGAGGCTCTTCGTTTTTTATATAGATTGGGTTATTTTTTTAATTACGATGCGAGTCGTTATTAATTCAAAAGTAAAGAGCTCTTGTTAGTCTCTTATTTCGGCTCTTTTCTGCATCAATTTTGATTATATAAAAAGTAATTGTTTCTAATAACGAGTGGACAAAAGGCCTTGGGATCTGCCTTTCTCTGCCATAGATAATAACTCAGTACCTCTGTAAGCAGGTCAAAGTTACTGCTTCATGAGCGGAATTGATGGCCTGCCTATTATTGGTGTCATTGCCTTACGTTTTGCTGACGATCTAAAGTTGTACTTTGCTGATGATGCATTCATCGTGCTGCAAAATTTCTTCACGCGCTGCGCTGATAAAAAATGTCTTATTGAAATGGCTTTAGAGAAAAATTCAGGGGGTGAGTTTCTCTATTTTAGTTTATCCGCTGATAGTGTCGGTCACGACCTGGTTGATGGTAATCAATTGCTTCTAGCGCAGGGTGACTTAGTAACGTTGATGTCACTAGCTCAGGGGAACACAGCCTTAAGTCAAGTTATTTATCAAACCGAAGATAAACACATCGCATTAGGTGATATGTTTGCTGAGGCGGAAAGTGTTTCCTTGGTGGATAATCACAGCGATAAAATTAGTTATAACTACCTCGGTCTAGGTGCACTTTTCGCTGCTGGTGCTTTTGTATCCAGCTCAGATAGTGGTTCGACTAGTTCTGGTCGTTTACTAATCAATGATGCTCAAGCTAGTTTTACGCCTATAGACTTAGAAGTATCAGCCTTACGAACTATAGAAGAATACACCACTGATAGTTCACCTTTAACTCAAGCCAGCTACACTGAGGCGGGTGTCATGGGTGTCACTGTTGGTGATGCTAATGATAACATCTTGGGTAATAGTGGTAGATATGCTGATCAGATTATTCATGGCTTGGGCGGTTCAAATACAATCACAGGTGGCAAAGGTAATGATCTGATCAATGGTGGTACAGGTAACCATACCTTAAGCGGTGGTGACGGTAAGGATACATTTAAGTATAGCCATCTTGATCTTATGACTGCCACTATGTCTGACACAATCACAGACTTTTCTGTAACGGATGATATCCTTGACCTCTCGGGTGTTGGATGGTTTTGGGGCTGCTGATTATGGCATTTCAGTTGCTGATTTTATCAATCTAAGTGCTGATACTAATGGCGGCTTGCAATTGTCTATTGATCTAAATGGTCAAGCCTTAGATGCGGGTGAGCAGCCGCTGCAGATCAGCTTGGCTAATATTGTGTTTAATGAAAACACACATACCGATGAATGGCTGACTGATTTGCAGTCTAGTGGAAATCTTTTGCTTATATAAAGTCAGTCTTTGAGGAGCTTCATGATTGAGTCGGCGCTGACTGCCTTCATCGAGGCTCTTCTGCATATCTTTTATAGACCAACTTTTCTGTTTTTAAGTCGATTTCTATCATTAACGCACTATAGATCAGATCTTCTGCTAATCACTTTTGTTGCATAATGTCATTTTTATTTCTTAATGCTCTTTCTATTACGTCTTTTATTTTACTTTTTACAGATGTTTCCCAACACTCTCCTCTTTATTTGTTTTAATAAAATGGATTGATTATAAGTAATTTTAATAAATTATTAATTTAAATACATTTGCTATATACTACTACTTTACGATTATGTGCTAGTGTCGATCTTCGCATTGGGTTATTGCCGGACTTTTGGGGTAAGAGATATGAGAGTAATGATGATTTCTTCGGCTACAGTTGCCGATAATGAAGCGGCAGGAGGGCTTGAGCAAAAACTACTTTTGTCTGATATTGAAAAAAGTTCAATACAGCTTCAGGCGGGTGAGCGTTACCGTTTTATTACTGACCTTGATGGCGTTCCTATCGATGGTGTTATTGCCTTGCGTTTTGGTGATGATCTGAAACTAAAGTTTGCTGATAATGAAGCCATCGTGCTGAAGAATTATTTTACTCTCTGTGCTGAAAAAAAATGCATTGTGGAAATGGCCTTAGAGAAAAATGCAGAAGGTGAGTTACTCTATTTTAGTCTACCCGCTGATAGTGTTGGCCTGGACTTAGATGACGGCAGCCAACTGCTGTTAGCCTATGGTGATGTTGTTACCTTGATGCAGCTCGCTCAAGGTCAGGAGGTTTTAAGTCAGGCTATTACTCAGGCTCAAGGCAAACACTTAGCACTAGATGATGTCTTAGCCGAGGTGGAGATAACTTCTGAGTCGGCTAATGAAAGCAGTGACACTGCTTTTTCTGTAATTATTCCAGGTGCTTTGCTTTTTTATGGCGTGGCAGTTTCCAGTTCAGGTGGTGCCAGTGGGTCTGACTCAGAAGTTGTTACTACAGATCCACAAGCTTCTGCCTTGCAGGCGATTGAAGCTTATCAGCTTGATAGTCAAGCACTAGTTGTTGATGACTTCCTTGATGCTGGTGTTTCAGGTGTGACAGTAAATACTTTGGATGCAGTCAGTAATCGCATAGCTGCAGTGGCTGATGGTGCTGCTGACACAGTAGAAGAGGTGCAAGCCTTAGTTGATGCCGGTGCCTTTATTTCGACTTGGCGCCTGACTGCAGATACTTCACAGATTGCCCTCGATGTATCCGATGATGTTTCGCTTAACTACGAGTTTGATGTTGACTGGAATGAAGATGGTGATTTCAATGATGTCGGTGAGTTTGGCTTGACTGAAAGTGTTAGTCGTTCCATCGAATATATAGGTGACTACGATATCCGAATCCGTGGTGACTATCCCCATATGCCTTCCCATGATTATTCCCCTGATATTCATCCATTAATCGATATTCAACAATGGGGCGATAATGCATGGCAAAGTATGAGTGGTATGTTCGCAACTACATTGATAGCAAATTTTAGTGCAACAGACACTCCAGATACTTCTGAAGTCACAGACATGTCATCAATGTTCATTGCGGCAACTAACTTTAACCATGATATTAGTAATTGGGATGTCTCTTCAGTGACAAATATGGAGAGTATGTTTGAGTTCGCTGACAGCTTTAATCAGGACATTGGTGGTTGGGATGTCTCTTCAGTGACAAGTATGGAGAGTATGTTTGAGTTCG
>JAQWYM010000057.1 GCA_029253965.1 Gammaproteobacteria bacterium | reverse complement strand
AGGTACCGGTAAAACCGCTGCCTTTGCGTTGCCGATCCTATCGAATCTAGATTTAAAACAAAAAGATCCTCAGGTCATGGTCTTAGCGCCGACTCGAGAGCTCGCCATCCAAGTTGCTGAGGCGTTTCAAAAATACGCCTCAAAACTGGATGGTTTTCACATCCTTCCGATTTATGGTGGGCAAGATTATCGCGGCCAAATTCGTGCCCTACAGCGTGGCGTGCACATCGTTGTCGGTACCCCAGGTCGTGTCATGGACCATATGCGACGTGGCACATTAAACCTTAGCAGCCTGACTACCTTAGTGCTTGATGAAGCCGATGAGATGTTACGTATGGGCTTTATTGATGATGTCGAATGGATCTTGGATCAAACACCACCAGATCGCCAAATCGCATTATTCTCAGCCACGATGCCGAATCAAATTCGACGTATTGCGACTAAATATTTAAATGATCCACATCAGGTCACAATCGAACTAAAGACGACCACTGCCGAGACTATTCGACAGCGTTACTGGCCTGTTAGTGGTGTGCATAAGCTAGATGCGCTAACCCGAATTTTAGAAGCCGAAACATTTGATGGTATCGTCCTCTTCGTGCGCACAAAAACAGCCACCACTGAACTTGCTGAAAAGTTACAGGCACGTGGTTATGCAGCGACACCGATTAATGGTGACATTCAACAGAGCCAACGTGAGCGCACCATCCAGCACTTCAAGTCTGGGAAAATTGATATCTTAGTCGCCACTGATGTTGCGGCGCGTGGTCTTGATGTTGAACGCGTCAGTCATGTTATCAACTATGATATTCCTTACGATACCGAGTCCTATGTGCATCGTATCGGTCGTACCGGTCGTGCTGGTCGTAGTGGTGAGGCTATCCTCTTCGTAGCACCAAGAGAAAAGCGTTTACTTGGTGCCATCGAGCGCGCTACTAAGAGCAAGATTGAGATGATGGAGCTGCCTTCTGCCAATCTCATTAATGACAAGCGTATTGAGAAATTCAATCAACGCATCAGTGATACCTTAGCTAATGAAGATTTAAGCTTCTTCTCTGGTTTGATTGAGAAATTTGAGCAAGAGCACAATATTCCTGCTGTTGAAATTGGTGCTGCGTTGGCTCGAATGGTACAGGGTGACACCCCATTACTACTCAGCAATAAGCCTATAAAAAGCAAGGCCTTTTCATCGGATTCAGGTGATGGTCGTGGTCGTGGTCGTAAAGAACGTAAGCCACGATCAAATCGTGACGAAGGTTCTCGCTCTGAAGGTCGTCGTGACGAGAATAAGCGCAGAGTATTCGATCGTGAGTTGGAAGCTGGCATGGAGCGTTTTCGCATTGAAGTCGGCCATGATCATGAGGTTAAGCCTGGAAATATTGTCGGCGCCATTGCAAACGAAGCGGGGCTTGATAGCAAACATATCGGCCACATCAAAATTTATGATGACCACAGCTTAGTTGATTTACCTGAAGGCATGCCTGATGACGTCCTTTCACAATTAAAAGGTATTTGGATTGCTGGACAGCAAATCAATATTGGCAAAGCATCTGAAGGTGGCAAAGAGTCAGCCGCGCCACGCAAGCCACGTAGTGATAAAAAGCCACGTAGCTCACAGCGTAAACCAGGTGGTTCTGGAAAATTCGCTGGCAAAGGTCCAAAGAAAACCTTGAGTCGTCCTAAGCCGCGTGACTAATCAGTCTATGATTACTCTGCAGTAAAACGGTGACGCTTGCTACCCTCGTGGTCGACCACGAGGATTGGCAAGCGACTCCCAGCAGGTAACTCAATCAGTAGACAAGGGCTCACGATAGCCTGTGTATACATATGCCCTGCCTCCGGCTTACCCCAAATAAAAGTTAGTTTCTTATAATCCGTATACGAATTAATGCCTGCAAGACTCAGAGTGTAGCCAGCATTTGGCTTTTCTCCAGTCGCAATCAAGAACCACCGACTAGCCTCTGGCTTTTCTGGAATCGTTAGCACTGCAAACTGTTGTGCTGTTAATACTTTTTCTAAATGTGGTAACCCTTCAACCTCAAGAAAAAGCTCTTCAGTCAAGGCACAGTCTTGCCGCTTAAAAAGTAATTTAACGTCCAGCAGACCTTTCTCTTCATTCCACATCTGGCTCCAGTTACCCAGACCGGCAGCAGCCCACGCTGGGCTTAGGCTTAAGCTCAATATCGATAGAATTAAAAGAATGGAAATTTTTAGCTGAAGAAATGTCAATATCATGCGAGCCAGCATACTCTTATTCAAGATTATCAACGTATAGTAGCTGTGGTCTAACTCATTCTTCGTTAAACTAGTCACGTTATGAAAACGATTTTTATCACAGGAACCGACACTGATGTCGGCAAAACATTTATCGGCACGCGCCTTACAGAGAAACTATTAAAGTCTGGGCTTACACTCAGTGTGCGCAAACCTATTGAGTCTGGCTGTCAACGCCAAGGCACTACATTAGTGCCCGCTGATGCCAGTGATTATGTCAGCATCTACAATGTCTCAAGCACGGATAACTGCTCGCTTGATGACGTCTGTCGTTATCGCTATGAACCCGCAATTTCACCTCAGCGAGCCATCACACTGGCAGACGAAACAGTCAGTGTAGAACAACTTTTGGCTGCCTCTCAGGGCAAGGCAGCAGATGACGTCCTCTTGGTTGAAGGTGCTGGAGGTTTCTATTCACCGCTGTGTAGCGATGGCCTCAACGCCGATTTAGCAGAGGCCATGCAGGCTCAAGTGATACTTGTTGTGCGTGACCGTTTAGGTTGCATTAATCAGGCTCTACTTAGCTTGGCGGCGATTGAATCGCGTGGCTTGGAATGTTTTGCTGTTGTCGTCAACCAGATTCCAAGTGCTGCTGATGAAGACATCGCAATGGATAACCTCGCTGATTTAAGGGCACGATTAAAGCAACCTGTGCTGCCCTATAATGCCAATGAGTCGACTAACACCTTGGATAAATTATTAAATCTGATTCGTCTTTAACGAAGAGAATCATCACTTCATTGACGATATCTTAGTACTATCAGCAAAACCTCTGACATAAAAAAGGCCCGCATCGCGGGCCTTTTTTATGATCAGTTGATTGCGTTAGCAGAATGCTTTTATTTTGGGTTGTATTGCCCCATTGCTGCCTTACCATTATTCTCTGCTCGTTCTAATAATATCTTCTGTGCATTTGCAACGTTTTCAGGCTGGCCATTCCAAGCCTTCATTGATGCCTGCTGTAATGCGCGACCGTAAGAGAAAGTTAAAGGCCAGGGTAAATCTACACCAAGGTTATGCATGGCATTCAAATGCGCGCTTGCCTCTTCATCACTTTGACCACCGGATAAGAAAGAAATACCCGCAACAGATGCCGGCACTGTATTCAGCAAGCAACGTACTGTTTCACGGGCCACTGTTTCAACATCCGCACGATTACTCGCCTTTGTACCCGAGATCACCATACTTGGCTTCAAGATCATACCGTCCAACGCCACCCCTTGATTACGCAGTTGCTGGAAGGTAATTCGCTGTGCTAACTCAGTCACTTCATAACAACGCTCAATTGAATGATTACCATCCATAATTACTTCTGGCTCAACGATAGGTACGATATTGGCTTCTTGACTGAGTGCTGCATAACGCGCTAAAGCATGCGCATTGGCTTCAATACATGCCCAGCTTGGCATGTGCTCACCAATAGTAATGACTGCACGCCACTTTGAAAATCTTGCGCCCAACGTATAATACTCAGCCAAACGCTCACGCAGACCATCCAAACCTTCAGTGATTTTTTCATTCTCATGCCCAACTAAAACCTTAGCGCCAGCATCTACTTTGATCCCTGGAACTATGCCATTAGCCTTCATATATTCTGGGAAAGGGGTGCCATCTAACAATGTTTGACGGATGGTTTCATCAAACAAGATCGCACCACCAATGTAATCTGATAAGCCAGTCGTCGTAATCAACATATCACGATACACCCGTCGCATCTCTTCCGTCTCTGCAATCCCTAGTGCCTTGAAGCGTTTTCCACAGGTTGGATGACTCTCATCCATAGCTAAAATACCTTTACCAGGAGCAACCATTGCACTTGCGGTCTGTCTTAATTCTTCAATATTCATTCTGCTCTCCCAAACACTATTCTTTGACTATATTCTTTGTATAATTATTATTGGTAACTATTGCGCCACCTAAATACTAACTGCTTTCCGGATCATTCTCTTCTTCAATAACACGCCCAACACGCAGCACCTTCATCGCATTAGTACCACCATCGACACCAATCAAGTCACCTTTTGTTAGTATCACCAGATCATTATCTTCCACTTCATTACAACTCTGAAGCACTTCAATAGCCGCTCGATTCACTTGCGCATGCGTCTTACTCATAAAATCTAAATAAGCCGGAAAGACACCACGATACAATGTCACACGCCGTAAACTTTTGACGTGACGTGTGAAGGCATAGACTGGAATAGTTGAGTTAATTCGTGACATCCACAAGGCTGTTGAGCCAGACTCAGTCAGCGCTGCAATTGCGGTGACCTTAAGATGATTGGCTAAAAACATGGCGGCCATTGCGATGCCTTCATCAACTCGCTCTAAACTTGGATTGATGCGCTCTGAATGGAATCGCAATAAATCTTGACGTTCCGAGGCAAGACAAACACGGCTCATCGCTTCAACCACTTCAACGGGATAATCACCTACCGCAGTCTCACCGGACAACATCACGGCGTCAGTGCCATCTAATACTGCATTGGCTACATCTGACATCTCCGCTCTTGTCGGAATAGCACTGCTAATCATTGACTCCATCATCTGCGTTGCCGTGATTACTAAACACTTTGTTTCCTGCGCCCTAGAGATCAAAGACTTCTGTACACCAGGAACATCAGCATCACCAATCTCGACACCTAGGTCACCACGCGCAATCATAATGACTTCTGAAGCCTCCATGATTTCATCAATCATATCGAGTGCTTCTGCGCGCTCAATCTTGGCAATGATACCGGCATCACCACCGGCTTCTTGTAGTAGCTTGCGTGCCAAATAAACATCGTCAGCTGTCTTTACAAATGATACTGCGAGATAATCAACATCCAGTTCTGCCGCATGTAAAATATCTTCGCGGTCTTTCTCGGTTAATGCTGCGGCAGAAAGACCACCGCCCATTCGATTCACACCCTTACTACTCGACAGTTCACCACCAACATCAACGCTGGTCATAACGCGATTGCCTACAATCTCATCCACCGCAAGAATAATACGACCATCATCCAGCAAGAGTTTGTCACCTGCGCTGATATCGTTGATTAATTCTTTATAAGTAAGACCTACTGATTCTTGATCACCCGCTTCTAAATCAAGGTCCGCATCAAGAGCGAATTTATCGCCCACCGCGAGCATGATCTTGCCTTCTTTAAAGCGCCCTACTCGGATTTTTGCACCCTGCAGATCGCCAAGAATACCGACATGGTGGTTTCTCTCAGCACATACTTTACGCACACGTTCTACTCGAATACGGTGCTCATCAAAGCTTCCATGCGAGAAGTTAAGACGGACTAAATTAACACCCGCCTCAATGATATCGGCAATTACTTGCTCGTCGTCGGTCGCTGGGCCCAGGGTGGCGATTATTTTAGTTCTACGCTGCATCATGTGACGAGCTGTCCTTTTCGTTTTTGCAAAATATCAACTGCTGGCAATGTCTTTCCTTCCAAAAACTCCAGAAAAGCACCGCCCCCGGTTGAGATGTATGAAATATTCTCACTTAACTTATATTTATCAATCGCTGCAACAGTATCACCGCCACCTGCAATTGAGAATGCTTGGCTCTTTGCTATAGCATCACCGAGCACTCGGGTACCCTCGGCAAACTGTTTGATCTCAAAAACACCGACCGGGCCATTCCAGACAATGGTACCTGCGTCTGCCATCAAGCTAGCCAGATGCTTTGCGCTCTCTGGGCCTATATCCAAAACTAGATCATCCACTGCAATATCACTCACTGCTTTAATTTCAGCGGGAGCATCTGCTGAAAATGCTTTCGCACAAACAACATCACTCGGTATTGGCACCTCTGCGCCTCGTGCTGCAGCTTGTTTAATTAACTTTGCTGCCACTGGCACTAAATCAGCCTCATATAGAGATTTCCCTACTGAGTGACCTGCCGCTGCAATAAAGGTGTTAGCAATACCACCACCAATAACTAACTGATCAACTCGGTCAATTAATTGTTCAAGTAAGGCTAATTTGGTCGAAACTTTAGATCCACCTACAATCGCAACCATCGGCGGCACAGGCTTTTTCAATGCGTGCTCTAAGGCCTTAAGTTCAGCGGCCAATAATGGACCAGCACATACTTGGCTGGCGTACTCAGCAACACCATAAGTAGATGCCTGCGCTCTATGCGCTGTGCCAAAGGCATCCATCACAAAAATGTCACAAAGTGCCGCCATCTTTTTTGATAACTCAGCCGAAGATTGCTTCTCACCTTCTAGGAAACGTACATTTTCTAATAACACCACCTCACCAACAGCCACTTCAACACCATCAATCCAATCTCGAATCAACGGCACCGGACGACCCAAGGCCTGACTCAATGCATCTGCAACTGGCTGCAGTGAAAACTTATCCGCATACTCACCCTCTGTCGGACGACCCAGGTGCGACATCAGCATTACTGCAGCACCAGCATCCAAGGCCTGTTGTATGCTCGGTAATGCAGCACGAATACGCGCATCATTAGTAATCACACCGTCATTAACAGGGACATTGAGATCTTCTCGAATCAGCACACGCTTTGCGGCCAGTTCGAGCTCATTCATATGCGTTACAGAAGACATATCGATTAACTTACTTGGCGTTCATCAAGGCGATAGTGGTATCGAGCATGCGGTTTGAGAAACCCCACTCATTGTCATACCAAGACAATACCTTCACAAGGTTACCGCTCATAACTTTAGTCAAACTCGCATCAAATACTGATGAGGCAGGATTATGATTAAAATCACATGACACCAATGGCAGCGTGTTGTAAGCCAGAACTCCTTTCATCGAGCCTGCTGCTGCTTTCTGCATCACGTCATTAATTTCTTCTGCTGTGGTATCACGTGAAGCCGTAAAGCTAAGATCCACAACCGAGACATTAATCGTTGGTACACGCATTGAGAAACCATCTAGTTTGCCATTCATCTCAGGCAGAACTAAACCCACTGCTGCTGCAGCTCCAGTCTTAGTTGGAATCATTGACTGCGTAGCAGAACGTGCACGACGCAAATCAGAATGATAGACATCCGTCAGTACCTGGTCATTCGTATAAGCATGAATGGTAGTCATCAGACCACACTCAACACCAATGCTGTCATTCAATGTTTTGACTAAGGGTGCAAGACAGTTAGTTGTACAAGATGCATTTGAAATCACCGTGTCTGAAGATTTCAGCAAGTCATGGTTAACGCCATAGACGATAGTGGCATCAACATCGCTGCCGCCTGGGGCTGAGATGACTACTTTCTTCGCACCAGCAACTAGGTGTGCTGAAGCCTTTTCTTTACTTGCAAAAAAACCAGTGGACTCTAGTACGACATCAACCTCGAGCGCTTTCCAAGGTAGTTTTGATGGGTCACGTTCACAGCAGGCCTTAATTCGATCACCATCAATCATAATATCATCGCCGTCCAGGCTGACATCATGGTTGAAGGTGCCATGCGCGGTATCATATTTAGTGAGATGCGCGTTAGTGGCAGCATCTCCGAGATCATTAATTGCAACGATTTTGATTTCATCAGTACGCCCTGCTTCATACAAAGCGCGAAGTATATTTCGTCCGATACGGCCATAGCCGTTAATAGCAACTCTAATTGTCATTCTCTACCTTCCTTACTTTCTTAAATTTAAATGAGTTTTTGTGCACGCTGCACAATGTTTTCAATGGTGTAGCCAAAGTGCTTCATCAGCACTGGGCCCGGTGCTGATGCACCAAATTCATCAACGCCAATAACGTCACCATCGAGGCCAACAAATTTACGCCAGTAATCACTGGTACCGGCTTCCACTGCTAAACGTGCACGCATAGCATTGGGTAACACCTGCTCACGATACTCATCACTTTGCATGCTAAAGGTCTCAGCACTAGGCATCGACACTAATCGCACACCAACATTTTTTTCAGTCAGTTGTTGCGCTGCTTCTAAGGCGATACCTACTTCAGTTCCTGTTGCAATGATGATGACTTGTAGCTCGTGCTCGCTTTCAAACAAGACATAGCCGCCTCGAGCAACGGCATCAATTTGCTTCTGATTTCTGGGAATAAAGGGCGCACCTTGACGTGAAAGTATCAAAGAGGCGGGACGCTTTACTTCGATCGCCGTCTTCCATGCAATCAATGATTCCAAGGTGTCACAGGGACGCCATAAGGTCATATTAGGAATACCACGCAGACTCGCCACATGCTCCACTGGTTGATGAGTAGGCCCATCTTCTCCTAAGCCAACTGAATCGTGACTGTATACAAATAAGCAATGGGTGTTCATCAGTGCTGACATACGAATCGCGTTACGTGCGTAATCAGAAAAAGTGAGGAAGGTACCGCTATAAGGAATAAACCCTCCGTATAACGCCAGGCCATTCATAATCGCTGACATGCCAAACTCACGCACACCGTAATGCAGATAATTACCAGAAGCATCATCTGCGGTAATTGATTTACAGCCTTGCCACCAGGTGTTATTGGACCCAGTCAGATCTGCAGAACCACCTAATAACTCAGGTAACACAGGCCCTAGTGCATTCAGGGCGAGTTCAGATGCCTTCCTTGTCGCTACTGTCTTACCCGCACTAACAGTCGCTTCAATCGCTGTCACCATAGCGGTCTGCCATTCTGCTGGCAGCAAACCTTGCAAGCGTCGCGTGAATTCCGCTGACAACTCTGGATAAGCGTTGGTATAGGCATTGAATTCTTCTTGCCATGCCTGTTGTTGTGCATTGCCTGCAGTCCGCGCATCCCAGGCTGTGGCGACTGACTGAGGGATTTCAAATGGCGCATGTGGCCAGTTCATGACTTCCCGTGCCAGCTGGATTTCTTCATCGCCTAATGGTGCACCGTGACAGCCTTCATCACCTTGCTTGTTGGGTGAGCCCCAACCAATAATTGTTTTACAATCAATCAGCGTTGGCTGTTGAGTGTTACTGCGCGCTTGCTCAATAGCCTGCTCGACATCAGCGGCATCATGGCCATCGACATCACGAACAACGTGCCAGCCATAAGACTCAAAGCGCTTTGGGATATCTTCAGTAAACCAACCATCAACCTCGCCATCGATTGAAATACCGTTGTTGTCATAAAAGACAATCAACTTACCCAAATTCAGTGTGCCAGCTAAAGAAGACACTTCGTGTGACACACCTTCCATTAGACAACCATCACCAACAAACACATAGGTGTAATGATCTACAATTTCATGGTCATCTTGGTTGAATTGTTGCCCAAGAATCTTTTCAGCCATAGCCATACCGACAGCGTTAGCTAAACCCTGACCTAACGGGCCTGTCGTTGTTTCAATACCCGGCGTTTCATCCACTTCTGGATGCCCTGGTGTTTTTGAATGCAGCTGCCGAAAATCCTTAATATCGTCGATACTCAGGTCATAGCCACTTAAATGTAGCAGCGAGTAGATCAGCATTGAGCCATGACCATTGGACAAGACAAAGCGATCACGATTAGGCCATTTAGGATCATTAGGGTTATGCCGTAAATATTTACGCCACAACACTTCAGCAATATCAGCCATGCCCATAGGGGCACCAGGATGACCAGAATTCGCCTTCTGCACAGCATCCATACTGAGGGCACGTATAGCGTTTGCTAGCTCTTTTCGATTTTCCACAATCTCAATTTCGGTTGAGGTTAATAGTGACTGCAGCAGTCACGTGGGACTCGATCATCGTCAATCTAGACTTCTGATCGTGACACCTTATATAAGGGGTCTGCGGCAATGGGTTTAGCGGCGAGTATTTTCCATGACTTACCTGTCAGTCGCAAGCTTAAGCGGTGGGCTAAAACGACATAATCGCTGTTTATCTGTGCTTCCACTTAATATTACAGCCAATACTCGGTTTTTGTTCGGCATCGACTGCAAGTCCAGCTAATAAATTGTTCAGGGCTGCGCGTAAGTCTGAGCCACTGAGGATGACATCATTTCCCGGTCGAGAATCATCTAACTGGCCACGGTAGACACAGGCCCTCTGCGCATCAAAAACAAAGAAATCTGGTGTGCACTCTGCACCATAGGCACGTGCTACTGATTGCTCTTCATCATAAAGATAAGGGAAGTGATAACTCTGTTCTGCGGCCTCTAATTCCATCAGTTCTGGTGCGTCTGCCGGATAATGTTCGACGTCATTTGAATTGATGGCTATGAATTGTACACCCTTTGACTGATATTCATCGGCGATTAATACCAGTTCTGGCTGCACATGGTGCACGAAAGGACAGTGATTACAGATAAACATGACGACTGTGGCGAGATCACCAGAAAGCTGATCAAAAGACCTCATCTCCTTCGAAACCACATCGAAAATATTGAAATCAGGGGCTATCGTTCCTAAAGGAATCATTCTAGAAGCTGTCTTCGTCATGCTTTTCTCACGCTTATTCTATCTATATCCGAGTATACAGGCAGTGCCATCATAAAATCAGCTCATGAATCCTAATGACAGTATCCCGAAGCGAGCCACCGTATTGTATACTTCGCTGACAAGAACACAGGAGGTGATCTAAAAGTATAAAGTCTTCAGTACATACTCATTTAGCCTGTTGCTTTAGATCTCGAATAGTTACTGATAAGGATTTTCTTAAGGAAGTAGTATATGAGTAGTCGATACAGTTTTACCTCAGAGTCGGTTTCTGAAGGCCACCCAGACAAAATTTCAGACCAAATTTCCGACGCCATTTTAGACGCTATCTTAAAAGAAGATCTCAGCGCCAGAGTCGCCTGTGAAACTTTAGTGAAAACCGGCATGGTCTTACTGGCAGGTGAAATCTCGACTTCCGCAAAAATCGATGTCGAACCAATAGTGCGTAACGTTATCAATGATATTGGCTATGACGACTCCGAAAAAGGTTTCGATGGCCACACCTGTGCAGTCATTAATGCCCTCGGCCAACAGTCTGTTGATATCGCTCAGGGTGTCGACCGTGACAGCGAAGAAAACCAAGGTGCTGGCGACCAAGGCTTGATGTTTGGCTATGCCAGCAACGAAACAGATGTGTTAATGCCTGCCCCGATTACCTATGCTCATCGCCTCGTAAAGCGTCAGGCAGAGCTGAGGAAATCCGGCGAATTATCTTGGTTACGCCCAGATGCCAAGAGCCAGATTACCTTTCGCTATGAAAACGACCTGCCAGTTGGCATCGAGGCCGTGGTGCTATCAACACAACACAGCTCAGAGATTGGTTTAGAAACATTAAGAAAAGCAGTTCTAGAGCAGATTATTAAACCCGTTTTACCCAGCGAATGGATAAACGATAAGACACAATTTCACATTAACCCGACGGGTAAATTTGTCATTGGTGGTCCGGTAGGTGATTGTGGCCTCACCGGACGTAAGATTATTGTCGA
>JAQWYM010000039.1 GCA_029253965.1 Gammaproteobacteria bacterium | reverse complement strand
GGTGGGTCGGTTACTGCGGGCATGGCAATTTATGACACCATGCAATTTGCTAAGCCAGATATTAGTACCTTATGTATTGGTCAGGCGGCAAGCATGGGTGCCTTCCTGTTAGCCGGCGGCTGCAAGGGTAAACGTTACGCCTTACCTAATTCTCGGGTAATGATTCATCAGCCATTAGGTGGTTATCAAGGTCAGGCTACAGATATTGATATTCATGCAAAAGAAATCCTCAGTATTCGTGAAAAACTAAATACCTTGCTTGCTCATCACACAGGGCAAAGTTTGGAAACTATTGGTAAAGATACTGAGCGGGATAATTTTATGAGCAGTAAAACAGCCATGGAATACGGCCTGATTGATCAGGTGTTAACCACACGTGGCGCAGAAAAAGACTAAATCCGAGCCTGCGCTGACGCTAATTAGTAGCGGGTGATAGCTTTAACTAGCCCCAGAATGCGCGGGTTACACTAGCTTGAAGTTGATTTTTTTGGCTTTACAGCGCGGTTTTTTTTGGTATTTCCCCGACAAGCCAATGTCGCTTAGAATGTATTTATGCAAATTAAGGGCAGAGATAGGATTTAACTATGAGTACTGAAGGTTCTGATAAGGACGCCGATAGCGGCAAACTTTTATACTGTTCATTTTGCGGCAAGTCGCAACATGAAGTTCGCAAACTGATTGCAGGACCGTCAGTCTTCATCTGTGATGAATGTGTCGAACTATGTAACGATATTATTCGTGAGGAGATGCAAGAACAGTCTCCTATAAGTACTAACAAATTACCGACACCGGTAGAACTCAAAGCGACCTTAGATGATTACGTCATTGGTCAGCCAGCAGCAAAGAAAGTGCTTTCAGTTGCTGTATACAACCACTATAAAAGGTTGGAAGCGCGCAGTGCCAGTGAAGATGGAGTTGAACTCTCAAAAAGTAACATCTTACTTGTTGGCCCAACGGGCTGTGGTAAGACTTTACTCGCTGAAACCTTAGCGCGCTTACTGGATGTGCCATTCACAATTGCCGATGCTACGACGCTGACAGAAGCGGGCTATGTCGGTGAGGATGTTGAAAATATCATTCAAAAGCTGCTGCAGAAATGTGACTATGATGTTGAGCGAGCACAGAACGGCATCGTCTACATCGATGAGATTGATAAGATCTCACGCAAATCTGATAACCCATCAATCACGCGCGATGTTTCCGGTGAAGGTGTTCAGCAAGCGCTGTTAAAACTCATTGAAGGCACAATCGCCTCAGTGCCACCACAGGGTGGTCGCAAGCATCCGCAGCAAGAGTTTTTACAGGTCGATACCAGTAATATTTTATTTATCTGTGGCGGTGCATTCGCAGGCTTAGATAAAGTAATTCTCGATCGCACAGAAAAGACTAGTATTGGTTTTCAAGCTGATGTACGTAGCCAAGAAAGTAACCGCTCTTTTGGGGAACTACTGCATAGTGTTGAGCCAGAAGATTTAATTCGTTACGGTTTAATTCCTGAGTTCGTTGGACGTTTGCCAGTGGTGGCAACGCTAGAAGAATTAGATGAAGAGGCTTTGATACGTATCCTTACTGAACCAAAAAATGCAATCACAAAGCAATACAGTAAGTTATTCAAGATGGAAGGGGCTGATATTGAATTCCGTCCTAATGCCTTATCAGCAGTCGCTAAAAAAGCCACTGAACGTAAGACTGGTGCACGAGGTTTACGAACAATTCTAGAGAATGTTCTGCTCAATACGATGTATGAACTGCCATCCGCAGAAGGTGTTTCAAAAGTTGTTTTAGATGAAGCCGTCATTAAAGGTGAGGCCGAACCTTACTTGATCTATGAATCAGCAGAATTTGAGAAAACGGCCTCTAAGGACTAACTCTGAAGCCTGGGGTAGATGCTGTACATACAGTCAAAGCTTATGCACTTGAAATGAGTGCATAACGCCCCCACTATATTAGCTAACACCTTTTAGAAGCAGCTTACTAGAGGAGCCCATATGGCCGATATCGAAAGTAATACCCCGACAGATGACACTAAACTCACCG
This sequence comes from Gammaproteobacteria bacterium, assembly GCA_029253965.1. GTDB lineage: Bacteria > Pseudomonadota > Gammaproteobacteria > UBA4575 > UBA4575 > UBA4575. The sequence goes on along the minus strand of JAQWYM010000039.1, from coordinate 2,941 downwards.
TTCCGGTTCTGCCGTTACGAGACGTAGTCGTCTACCCCAATATGGTCATCCCATTGTTCGTTGGACGTGAAAAGTCGATTCAAGCATTAGATGCCGCGATGGCAGATAACAAACAGATTCTTTTAGTCGCTCAGAAAAGTGCAGACCTAGAAGAGCCTGTTATTGATGATTTGTATTCGATTGGTACCCTATCTACTATCCTGCAATTATTAAAACTACCGGATGGCACCATCAAAGTGCTGGTCGAGGGTAGTGAGCGAGCCAATGTCTTGCGTTGTCAGGAAGACAAAAATTATTTTACTGCCGATATAGAGATTATCGGTCGTGACGATCAAGAAGATAAGCAGAAGCTAGATATCAGCATGCGTTCAATCGTTAGTCTGTTTGAGCAATATGTGAAGTTAAATAATAAAGTACCCCCTGAGGTGCTGACTTCATTATCTGGAATCGATGAAGCCGACCGTTTGGCTGATACCATAGCTGCACATCTATCGCTGAAGCTGGATCAAAAACAAGCCATCCTAGAAATCACTTCTGTCCAAGCGCGCTTAGAGCATCTGATGAGCTTGATAGAAGTCGAGTTGGATGTTTTGGAGATGGAAAAACGCATTCGTGGTCGCGTCAAACAGCAGATGGAAAAGAGCCAGCGTGAGTATTATCTGAATGAACAGATGAAGGCGATCCAAAAAGAATTAGGTGATCTAGATGATGTGCCTAATGAGCTTGATGATCTAGGCAATAAAATTGAAGACGCCGGTATGACCGAGGAAGCTAAGGACAAAGCCACCTCTGAGTTGAATAAGTTGAAGATGATGTCACCGATGTCAGCCGAAGCTACTGTAGTCCGAAACTATCTTGATTGGTTAGTTAGTATTCCATGGAAAAAGCGTAGCCGTATCAGCCGAAATCTAGGCAAGGCTGAGGAAATATTAGAAGCGGATCATTACGGTCTGGAAAAGGTTAAAGAACGCATCCTTGAATACCTCGCAGTGCAACAGCGAGCGAAAAAACTAAAGGGCCCTATCCTTTGCTTGGTTGGACCACCGGGAGTCGGTAAAACTTCACTGGGTAAGTCAATTGCTCGTGCAACGGGTCGAAAATACACTCGTATGTCACTTGGTGGTGTGCGTGATGAAGCTGAAATTCGTGGTCATCGACGTACTTATATTGGTTCCATGCCGGGTAGGATCGTACAAAATCTAGCAAAAGCTGAAGTGCGTAATCCATTATTCTTGCTTGATGAAATTGACAAGATGGCTATGGATTTCCGTGGTGATCCATCATCAGCAATGTTAGAGGTGCTTGATCCTGAACAAAACAATACTTTTGCTGATCATTACTTAGAGGTTGATTTTGACCTTTCCGATATCATGTTTGTTGCAACATCAAACAGCATGAATATTCCGGGCCCCTTGCTTGATCGTATGGAAGTGATTCGAATTCCAGGTTACACCGAAGACGAAAAGCGCAATATTGCGCTCAATTATTTGGTTCCTAAGCAAGTCGCTAACAATGGTCTGAAGAAGTCTGAGATCAGTATTAGTGAAGCAGCCGTTACCGATATAATTCGCTATTACACCCGCGAGGCGGGTGTGCGAAATCTTGAGCGTGAAATATCAAAAGTCTGTCGTAAGGTAGTGAAGTCAGCTGTACTCAACGATAAGCAATTTAGCGATAAGGTAGACTCGGGCAACCTCGAAGACTACCTAGGCGTTCGACGCTTCCGTTACGGTCTTGCTGAAGAAAAGGATCAGGTCGGGCAGGTGACAGGTTTGGCTTGGACTGAAGTCGGAGGCGAGCTACTCACCATAGAAGCTGAGGTGGTACCAGGTAAAGGCAAGTTAATGCCAACAGGTAACCTTGAAGACGTCATGAAAGAGTCTATTCAAGTCGCGCAAACAGTGATTCGAAGTCGTGCTAGTAGCTTGGGTATCCAACCTGATTTCTACGAAAAGGTTGATATTCATATTCACGTTCCTGAAGGTGCGGTAAAGAAAGATGGCCCTAGTGCAGGTGTTGGTATGACCACCGCATTGGCTTCTGTTTTAACCCAGATTCCGGTCCGTGCTGATGTCGCTATGACGGGTGAAATAACCCTCCGCGGTGAGGTTTTACCGATAGGTGGATTGAAGGAAAAGTTGTTAGCAGCTCATCGTGGTGGCATCAAAACCATCATCATTCCGCATGATAATGAAAAAGATTTGTCTGATATTCCTGCAAATATTCTCGAAGAAGTGGTCATCAACCCCGTGCGTTGGATTGATGAGGTGCTAGAAATAGCATTAACAGAACAGCCTACCTCTCTGGAAGATAGCGGAAATGCAGATAGTGTCGCTAAGGCAGCAGCGGATAAGAAAAAAGCTGAGGGTGAAAGCAGGCCTCACTAAACTACGCATTGACAAAAATTACGACAAACTGCTATAAATTGGTTGGCGCAGAACGGCGTTAAGTAGGGCATCGAGTAAATAAGAAATTATAAAGTGTTCATTGCTTATTTTTTGAACGAAAATAAATTCGATGTTTTTTCCTGAACCGGTTATTCCAAGATGCGATAAAACTATTTCATTTTGTGTAATCTAATATCACTAGGGGCTGTCTAAAAATGAATAAAACTGAACTTACTGAAGCAGTAGCAAGTGCCACTGAGTTATCAAAAGCATCTGCTGGAAAAGCTGTAGATGCAGTTATAGAGGCAATAACAAATACGCTAAAGGAAAAGAACCAGGTATCTATTACTGGCTTTGGTAGTTTCCTTGTGCGCGAACGCGGAGCCCGTATCGGTCGTAATCCTCGTACCGGTGAAGAGATGCAAATAAAAGCATCTAATGTACCGAGCTTTAAGGCTGGTAAAGCCTTGAAGGATGCCGTAAACTAGCGCGCCTTCGGTATGTGGGTGCTTAGCTCAGCTGGTAGAGCATCGCCCTTACAAGGCGAGGGTCGG
>JAQWYM010000032.1 GCA_029253965.1 Gammaproteobacteria bacterium | reverse complement strand
ACTCGCTAAATAGCACCCCTGGCGTTGCTCTATTGAGCGATACCTAGTGGTGATGTCTGCGGTTGACATTTATAGGTGGAGATCGCATAGTACGCGACCCAATAAGCTAGTACTGCATTTAAAAGGATAATACGTGGCCAATAGCGCATCTGCACGTAAACGAGCCCGCACTGCGGAAGTATCTCGTCAACATAACGTGAACATAAAATCGAATCTTCGCACGCACATCAAAAACGTTGTTAAAGCGATTGATGCTGGTGATGCTGAAACAGCACAAAAGAACTACACGGTGGCTGCCCCAATTATCGACGCATCGGTAAGCAAGGGTATCATTCACCGCAACAAGGCTGCTCGTCATAAGAGTCGCTTAAATGCACGTATTCGTGCGCTCAGTGCTTAATATTAGCTCACTGAGCTAGTCAATTTAGGCCTGCTTTAATTAAGACGCTTGCATTAGCGTCTCAGCACGCTAGCGTAGCGTGCTAGAGCAAGGCTAAATTATCACGATGAATTAACTCAGGTTCATCAATATAACCGAGTAAGCTTTCTATCTCTGCTGACGAATGGCCAGCAATCTTTGTGCTTTCCTGACTACTGTAATTGCTCAGCCCACGAGCGACTTCTTTTCCTGTGGGATCAATTAAACGCACCAAATCACCGCGTTTGAACTCGCCATCAACGGCGGTGATACCGACAGCAAGCAGACTAGCCCCATCAGAAAGTAAGACGCGTGTTGCACCAGCATCGAGATGTAAACTGCCTTCAGCCTGTAATTGATTCGCGATCCATTGTTTACGCGCGGTCAGGGCTTCAATGGTTGGGTGTATCAAAGTCCCTTCATAATCACCACTAGCCACAGCTAACAGGGCGCCTTCAACGCGGCCGGAAGTAATAATAGTGGCTGTTCCTGAGCGTTCAGCGCGCCTTGCGGCAGAAACCTTAGTCATCATGCCGCCACGACCAAGACTGTGGTGTGAGGGGCCTGCTACGGCGTCTAGACGGCTTTCTTGGGCGCTACATTCGCGAATCAGCTGTGCATCTGCAAATTGACTAGGATTGCGGTCAAAGATACCGCTTTGATCAGTAAGGATGACTAAATGCTCGGCATCGATCAGGTTGGCGACTAATGCCGCTAGATTATCGTTATCCCCAAAGCGGATTTCTTCGGTGGCGACGGTGTCATTTTCGTTGACCACAGGGATCACGCCAAGCTCTAAAAGGGTCTGTAAGGTTGAACGAGCGTTGATGTAGCGCTGTCGATCACGCAGATCTTCATGCGTCAGTAAAATCTGAGCACTCTGCAGATCACGTTTTTGTAGGGCTTGTTCGTAGGCTTGAATTAAGCCCATTTGGCCAACGGCAGCAGCAGCTTGGAGCTCATGTAGCGCATGGGGCCGTTCTTGCCACTGTAATCGCGCCATGCCTTCAGCAACCGCACCTGAGGATACAAGAATAATCTCATAACCCTGTTGATGTAACTGAGTGATGTCAGCACACCAGTGATCAATTGCTGCTAGGTTGAGTCCTTGGCCATCATTAGTGACCAAGGAACTCCCAATTTTTACGACCCAGCGGCGTTTGTTCTCGCTACTCTTTTGTTGTTTCTTCATGCTGATTCATCTGTGTAATGACGTCTAAGCAAAGCTTTTTCAGGCCGTCTCTGGTGCTCGATGAAACGGTATATAGGGGGCCGTCCCATGCTAGGTCTTTGACCAGTTGTTGCACACGTTCTTCGGCTTCTTCTGGCAATAGTAGATCAGATTTCGTACACACCAGCCAGCGTTCTAGAGTGGAGACCGACTCACCGTAGCTCTGCAGTTCTTTTTCGATGACCTGATATTGCTCTAAAGGTGGACCATTCGAGTCTAAATCACCGATATCAACTAAATGTAATAGCAAACGACAGCGCGATAAGTGCTTTAGAAATTGAATACCTAAGCCTTGACCCTGTGCCGCGCCAGCGATTAAGCCGGGTAAGTCAGCCATAACAAAACTTTGAAGTGGGCCAACGCGAACCACACCCAGATTGGGGTGGAGGGTGGTAAAAGGGTAGTCAGCTATCTTTGGTTTAGCGTCTGATACGGCGGTAATCATCGATGACTTGCCGACACTTGGCATGCCTAATAAGCCGACATCAGCTAAGAGTTTCAGCTCCAGGCGCAGGGCGCGAATATCGCCTTCACTGCCTTGGCTGATCTTACGTGGCGCGCGGTTAGTCGAGCTTTTAAAGCGTGTATTACCGAGGCCATGGAAGCCACCATGGGCAACCAATAGTTCTTGTTCTGATCGGCTCAGGTCACCAATTAACTCACCGCTGTCGTCATCATAGACTTCAGTACCCGTAGGCACGCTAATGTAAAGGTTATCTCCAGAACGACCAGTGCAATTGCGACCGCCGCCGGGACGTCCAACATCGGCCTTAAAACTGCGAGTGTAGCGAAAATCTGCGAGTGTATTGATGTTATCGCTGGCACGTAAATAGACACTACCACCGTCACCACCATCACCACCATCCGGGCCACCTTTGGCGACAAAGCGCTCGCGACGGAAACTCATGCAGCCTGGACCGCCATTTCCACCAAAAACGTTTATCGTTGCTTCGTCTACAAATTTCATTTTATTAGGCTGCCTACTGAACGTTGGGTATCATACCGCAAAGCAAAAAAAAGCCCCGTAATGACGGGGCTTTTTTCGTAATTCATGTGTTTGGCGATTAGGCCGATACGACACTCACGAATTTACGATTTTTTGGCCCTTTCACTTCAAACTTAACGACACCTTCGGTTTTAGCGAAGATCGTGTGGTCTTTACCAAGACCTACGTTTGTTCCGGCGTGGAATTTAGTACCGCGCTGACGAAGGATAATGTTACCGGGGATAACGTGCTGACCACCGAAACACTTAACACCTAGGCGTTTAGATTCCGAATCGCGACCGTTAC
>JAQWYM010000015.1 GCA_029253965.1 Gammaproteobacteria bacterium | reverse complement strand
TGAAGCGAATTATTAACGAGCCAACGGCTGCAGCACTAGCCTATGGTATGGATAAGAAGCGTGGTGATCGTAAAGTCGCAGTATATGATTTAGGTGGCGGTACTTTTGACGTATCCATTATTGAGATCGCAGTGATTGATGACGAGCATCAATTTGAAGTCCTAGCGACCAATGGAGACACCTTCTTAGGTGGTGAAGATTTTGATATGCGCCTTATCGACTACTTAGCTGATGAGTTTAAGAAGGAGCAAGGTTTTGACTTGCACAATGATCCATTAGCATTACAACGTCTGAAAGAAGCCGCAGAGAAAGCGAAGATCGAGCTTTCTACTTCACAACAAACTGAAGTCAATCTACCGTATATCACAGCGGATCAAAACGGCCCGAAACACCTCAATATTAAGGTGACACGTGCGAAGCTGGAATCATTGGTTGATGAGCTGGTTAAACGGACTATCGCCCCTTGTAAATTGGCATTGAAAGATGCGGGGCTGAGTGTCTCTGATATCGACGATATCATCTTGGTCGGTGGCCAGATTCGTATGCCTATGGTGCAGCAGGCTGTGCAAGAGTTTTTTGGTAAAGAGCCACGTAAAGACGTTAACCCTGATGAAGCCGTTGCTATGGGTGCAGCGATTCAAGCCGGTGTACTCGGTGGTGATGTAAAGGACGTGTTGTTATTGGATGTGACGCCATTATCATTGGGCATTGAGACCATGGGTGGCGTGATGACAAAACTCATCGAGAAGAACACAACGATCCCAACAACAGCATCTCAGGTTTTCTCTACTGCCGAAGATAATCAAACAGCAGTCACCGTGCATGTATTACAAGGTGAGCGTGAGCAAGCGGCTGGTAATAAGTCACTGGGTCGTTTTGACTTGCAAGACATCCCACCGGCATCTCGGGGTATTCCACAGATTGAAGTCAGCTTTGATATTGATGCTAACGGTATCTTGAATGTCTCAGCAAAAGACAAGGCAACCAATAAAGAGCAGTCGATTGTTATTAAAGCTTCTTCGGGTCTATCTGATGATGAAATTGATGACATGGTAAAAGATGCGGAAGCGCATGCTGAAGAAGACCGTAAGTTCCAAGAATTAGTGACTGCCCGTAATCAAGCAGACAGTATGATTCATGCGACTGAAAAATCACTCTCTGATCTAGGTGATAAGGTGGAAGCAGACGAGAAAACAGCGATTGAAACCGCGATAACTGATTTACGTTCAGCGATGGAGCAGGACGATAAAGAAGCTATCGAGACTAAAACGCAGGCTCTAGCTGAAGCTTCTAGTAAGATGGCGGAACAGATGTACGCACAATCAGGAGCTGATGCAGAAGGTGCTGAAGCAAGCGAAGAGAATGCCGCTGATGACGTTGTTGATGCAGAGTTTGAAGAAGTAAAAGAAAAGAAATCCTAGTCGTTACCTAGGAATGACTAATGAAGTCCACAGCCATTCTATGGCTGTGGACTTTGTGCTATCTGCCGCTCTAGGATTTACTTCAGTGCAGGGCAGTTCCAACTAATTTTTTAAAAGTTACCCGCTGATATGGCTAAAAGAGATTACTACGAAGTTTTATCTGTCGATCACAATGCCGATGAGGCTATGCTGAAGAAATCTTATCGCCGTCTAGCGATGAAGTATCACCCTGATCGCAATGTCGGTGATGCTGCTGGTGAAGCCGAGACTAAGTTTAAGGAAGCAAAAGAAGCTTATGATGTGCTTTCAGATGGACAGAAACGTGCGGTCTATGATCAGTACGGCCATGCGGGTCTAGATCAACAGGGCGGTGGCCGCTCAAGTGGTGGAGCGGGTGACTTTGGTGATATCTTTGACGATATCTTTGGCGGTGGTGGTGGGCGTGGTGCTCAAAATCGTGCTTACCGCGGTGCTGATCTGCAATACAAGCTAGAACTAAGTCTGGAAGAAGCCGTCTTCGGTGTCGATAAAAGCATTGATGTCGCCTCAAATCAGAGCTGTGACAGTTGTGATGGCTCAGGGGCTAAGCCTGGCAGTGATGTGCAGACCTGTAGTACCTGTGCGGGCGCAGGTCAGGTGCGCATGCAACAAGGCTTCTTTTCTATTCAGCAGGCCTGTCCTAGCTGTCAGGGTCGCGGTCAAGTGATTACCGAGGCCTGTGGTGATTGTCGTGGCGCCGGTGTTGTGCGAAAGCGACGCACGCTATCGGTTAAGGTGCCTGCAGGGGTTGATACGGGTGATCGTATTCGCTTGTCAGGTGAAGGAGAGCCCGGAGAAAACCAAGGTCCGGCCGGAGATTTATTTGTACAAGTTGAGGTTATCCCCCATCCAATTTTTGAGCGCGATGCCGCAGATCTGCACTGTGAAGTGCCTATTGGCTTCGCTACGGCAGCTCTCGGTGGTGAGATAGAAATTCCAAGCTTAGATGGGCGTTTATCATTGAAGATTCCCGTCGAAGTGCAAACCGGTAAGCGATTTCGTCTGCGCAGTAAGGGCGTGAAACCGGTTCGTGGTGGTCCGCAGGGAGATCTCTACGTACACTTGATTGTGGAAACACCAATCAATCTGAATAAAACCCAAAAGCAGCTATTTGAACAATTACAGGCTTCGCTGGATAATGGTGGCAGTAAACATAATCCTAAATCTGCTGGTTGGCTTCATGGCATGAAGGGATTCTTTGATGATTTAAAGTTCTGGTCTAAATAATCAGCGCTTCATCGTCTCGATAACTCACACAAGAAGTAAGAGCTTAGGGTCAGACTATGTCGATAAAGATAGCCATCAATGGTGCCAGTGGTCGCATGGGGCTGGCCTTAATTCAGGCTTGTGCTCAGCATGAGCAGACCCTGTTGCAAGCAGCACATGTTCGAGCAAGTTCCGATAGTATTGCTCGTGATGCTGGGGAGTTGGCAGGTTTAGGGGCGAATGGCGTGCTACTAAGCGCAATGCCTAGCGCCACTCAGTCTGTTCCTTCAGAAGCCATGGCCTGGATCGACTTTTCCTTACCCGCAGGTGCACTGGACGGACTAGACTACTGTCTAGCAACAAAAACTCCTATGGTGATTGGCACCACAGGCTTTTCAGCAGAACAAAAACAAGCCATTTATGCAGCAGGGCAAAGCATCCCAATTGTCTTCGCTCCGAATATGAGTGTGGGTGTGAATTTATGCCTTAGCCTATTACAAACTGCGGCTACTACTTTAGGCGATGACTACGATATAGAGGTGGTTGAGGCGCATCATCGGCATAAAGTGGATGCGCCTTCGGGTACCGCATTGCGAATGGGCGAAGTGATTGCTGATGCCTTGGGTGCTGATCTAGATAGTCGCGCTGTGTATGCGCGTGAAGGTGATATTGGAGAACGTGAAAAGGGCAGCATTGGCTTTCAAACTATCCGTGCGGGCGATATTGTTGGTGAACATACGGTGATGTTTGCTGGTATTGGTGAGCGTGTTGAAATCATTCATCGTGCGACCAGTCGAATGACATTCGCAAACGGTGCAATGCGAGCCGCGGTCTGGCTGCAGACTCAACCGGCAGGTGTCTATGATATGCAGGATGTCTTAGCGCTAAGTTAAGCTGCTGTTCGAAAATCGGCCAACTTTGTTTCATTAACAGAACTTGCGGCTAGATTTCGACTAAATAATCGTCCTCAATTGCAACCCAGCTCTATCGGCTCATGCCGACTTCCAGTACAATCTCCGCTCAAATTAAACGTTGCTATTTCATTCTGTAGCAACGGCATGTTCTTCCCGTAGAGTAGGCAATAGATTCAGGAGTACGAGTTTGACAACACCCGCTTATTTGGTCCTTGAGGACGCTACCGTCTATACAGGCACCTCAGTCGGATCACACGGCAGCACTGAGGGTGAGGTCGTTTTCAATACTTCCATCACTGGCTATCAAGAAATCCTTACCGATCCGTCTTATCGCAAGCAGA
>JAQWYM010000011.1 GCA_029253965.1 Gammaproteobacteria bacterium | reverse complement strand
TAGACTAATTTATTTTTTGTACTACTCTGCGATTTATTATGCGCGGTGTAGAGCGACTCAGTGCAACTATCATAGCAATCATCACAGGCTTCAGCAAACGACTAATTAAACGAGGTTTTTATGTCTTCACCCAAAGTAGCGTGGGCCACCATCGACGCTAAAAATGCAGGCCAACGGATCGATAACTTTCTCTTAGGATACTTCAGAAAAATACCTAAAAGTCGTATCTATAGAGCTATCCGTAGTGGCGAGGTGCGCGTTAATAAAGGACGTATCAAACCTATTTATCGCCTGAAAGAAGGTGATCTAGTGCGTATACCACCGATTACTGCCGAAAGTGAGCATCACCACGAAGTCTCTCCGGAACGTCAACAGCGACTGGAGAATCAAATTATATTTGAAGATGATCGCTTGATGGTTATCAATAAGCCTTCCGGTCTCTCATCACATAGTGGTAGTGGTGATCCGATAGGGGTGATTGAAACGATTCGTGCAAGTCGTCAAAACCAACCCTTTCTTGAGTTAGCTCACCGCATCGATAAAGAAACCAGTGGTGTGTTAATCCTCGCAAAGTCTCGTCCCGCACTGCTTGAAGTACAGCAAGCGATGCAGAGTGCGGCCACCCTCAAGCAATATACGCTGATGGTGAAAGGGCACTGGAAGGCGCGTGATCAAGTGGTGCGCCATACTTTAGAGAAAGGTGATGACTTTGGCATGGGTAAGATGCGTGTAGACGAAGGTGGGCAGAGTGCTGAAACTATTTTTAGCACGATTCAACTTTTTCAAGAGCACTTAACTCTGCTAAATGCTCAGATTGGGACAGGCCGTACCCATCAGATTCGAGTGCATGCGCAGGAAGAGGGCTTTCCAATCGTCGGTGACAAGCGTTATGGTGATTTTGCACATAATCGTGTGGTTGCTGAGCAGGGTTTACAGCGAATGTTTCTCCATGCAAGTAATTTGCGTTTAAAAATGCCGGTATCAGGGCAAAACTACGAGTTTTCGGCGCCAATAGCCGTAGAATTACAAAAGTGGCAAGCACAGCTCACTCCAGTATCTACAGCGCACACCTGAGTTAAAACATGATTTTAGGATTAAATAATGACTGATCAAGATTCAAATTGGGAACGTCAGGCACTGGAACGCATTGCCTCGGCAGGGCTTATCGAACAGCGTCGTTCACGTCGTTGGGGTATCTTCTTTAAAACATTAGGTTTTTTGTATTTCTCTATGTTTTTAATAGGAATATTTGCAATTGATGGCGGTGATTATGGCGCTTCTTCAACACAACCTCATAGTGCCATGGTGCGCTTAGATGGGATTATTGCGGAGGGTCAGAGTGCGAGTGCAGATCAGATCAATCAAGCCTTGCGCAACGCCTTTGCTAATGAGTTCTCTAAGGCGATTATCATAAAAATCAATAGCCCCGGGGGCTCGCCGGTGCAGTCAGCACAAATAAACAAAGAAATTAGACGTTTGAAAGCGCGGCATCCCGAGAAAAAGGTGTATGCCGTGGTTGATGATATCTGCGCCTCAGGTGGGCTCTATGTCGCCGTCGCTGCTGATCTGATCTACGCTGACGAATCCAGCATCGTCGGCTCGATAGGCGTACGCATGGATGGTTTTGGCTTCGTTGATGCTATGGCTAAATTGGGTGTAGAAAGACGTTTATTAACCGCCGGTGAACATAAGGCTATGCTTGATCCTTTTGCACCTGTAGATAGCTTTGAAAAGAATCACTTACAAGGCTTACTTGATTCAATACATGAGGAATTTATTGCGGTTGTTAAGGCTGGTAGAGGCGACCGTCTGGTTGCTGATGCAGACTTATTCAGTGGCCTCTTTTGGTCCGGGCGTGGCGCCTTGGAGTTAGGCTTAATTGATGGTTTAGCCAGTGCAGATGAAGTCGCTCGTAACCTCATCGAAGTAGAAGATATAATTGATTACAGCATTAAACCCAGTGTGTTGGATCAGTTTGCAGGTCGTGTCGGCGCGGCATTGGCTGCTAGCCTTAGCTTAGTTAGCCCGCAGCTGCGCTAATAACGGGTAAGTTTTGTAAGTTAGAGTAGCTTTGAGCGATTTTAGGGACAGTTAACGCCATATTCTCGCAAGAAGCTGCTGAGTTGAATCAGTGGTAGGCCAACTAATGCACTCGGGTCATCACCACGCATGGCCCGCGTTAGGCTGATACCTAAACGTTCTGATTTAAAACTTCCTGCACAATCCAAGGGTTGCTCAGCATCAATATAACGTTCAATCTCATCTCGGCTTAGATCACGGAATTCGACTTCAAAACGATTGATAGCGGTCCGTTGCCAGCCACTAGCGGGGTTAATCACGGCTAAGCCAGTGAGAAAGGTCAGTGTTTTACCTGATGATGCTTCTAGCTGTGCGATGGCTGCTTCACGCGTTCCCGGCTTGCCGACGATACGTTTATCAACGACGCTGCATTGGTCGGAGCCTATAATCAGGTGATTTGGGTATATCTCGGCCAAGGCATTGGCTTTGCCGTTGGCAAGACGTTTGACATAGGTATCGGCTGCTTCATGATGTAGCTGACTTTCATCGATATCAGGTGACTGACAGGCAAAGGGCAGATTCAAGCGTTCAAGTAATTCTTTTCGGTAGCGAGAGCTAGAAGCTAAGACGATAGGGGTACTGAAATTCATTGTAATAGTATAACCTTGCCGAAGTGATTGATTTAAGTAAAATCTTTGACTGATAAGCATGCAAACTA
>JAQWYM010000009.1 GCA_029253965.1 Gammaproteobacteria bacterium | reverse complement strand
CAGTAAACAAAAAAGACATTGAAGCCATCCTCCAATGGGACCCTAGCGCTGATCCTTCTAAAGAGATCGCCTACCGTCCAGCACGTGTATTAATGCAAGATTTCACCGGCGTACCTGCGGTAGTTGACCTAGCAGCGATGCGTGATGCCATGAAGAAACTTGGCGGTGACCCAAACAAGATCAATCCATTACAGCCGGCTGAATTAGTCATTGACCACTCAGTACAGGTTGATGAGTATGGTTCAGATCAAGCTATGGATTTAAATGCCAGCCTAGAATTCTCGCGTAACCGCGAACGTTACAACTTCTTGAAATGGGGCCAAAAGGCATTCTCTAACTTCAAGGTTGTACCACCGGATACCGGTATCGTGCATCAGGTTAACCTCGAGTATTTAGCCCGTGTTGTCTTCACACAGGATAACAATGGCACCACTCAAGCTTACCCAGACACACTCGTAGGCACTGACTCACACACCACCATGATCAATGGCGTTGGCGTGCTTGGTTGGGGTGTCGGTGGTATTGAAGCTGAAGCTTCCATGCTTGGCCAACCAATCTCTATGCTGATTCCAAAAGTTGTTGGTTTTGAGCTCACTGGTAAGGTGCCTGAAGGCGCAACTGCTACTGACTTGGTACTGACTATTGTTGATACTTTGCGTCAGCATGGCGTTGTTGGAAAGTTTGTTGAATTCCATGGTGAAGGCCTAACTAACCTTCCATTGGGTGACCGCGCGACTATCGCTAATATGGCGCCTGAGTATGGCGCTACCTGTGGCATCTTCCCAGTTGACCAAGAGACTATCGACTTCCTCGCACTCTCTGGCCGTGATGCCGAACAAGTTGCACTGGTTGAAGCCTATGCGAAAGCACAGGGAATGTGGAACGATAAAGATTCTGTGACGGCAGAATACAGCGAAAACCTAAGCCTAGATATGAGCACTGTTGTGCCCAGCCTAGCGGGACCAAAGCGTCCACAAGACCGTGTGCCACTAAGTGACTCCAAGTCTATGTATATCGACGCTCATGCGGCTCTAAAGAAAGAACGCGGCACACAGTCTAGCGGCACTGCTCAGGTCGAATACAACGGCAGTGAGTTTGCTATAAATGATGGCGCAGTCGTTATTGCTGCGATCACCTCTTGCACCAACACCTCTAACCCTAACGTTATGTTAGGTGCCGGCTTAGTCGCTAAGAAGGCAGCCGCACTCGGCGTTAAAGTGAAACCTTGGGTTAAGACTTCACTGGCTCCAGGATCACTGGTTGTTACTGAGTACCTAGAAAATGCAGGCCTACTTGAGCCACTCAAAAGCTTAGGTTTCCATGTCGTTGGTTATGGTTGTACCACCTGTATCGGTAACTCGGGTCCATTACCTGAGCCAGTCTCTAAGGCGATCATTGATAACGACCTGACCGTAACTTCTGTGCTCTCAGGTAATCGTAACTTTGAAGGTCGTGTTCACGCTGAAGTGAAGATGAACTACTTAGCTTCCCCGCCGTTGGTTGTCGCGTACGCTATTGCTGGGCGCATGGATATTGATGTCTACAACGAGCCACTAACAACAACCGCTGATGGCAAAGAAGTCTTCTTGAAAGATATCTGGCCAACACAAAAAGAAGTTTCTGACACAGTGCGTGACTTCTTAACCGTTGAGCAATTCACTAAATCTTATAAAGATCTCTTCGCTGGTGATGCCAACTGGGCCAAGCTAGATGTTGAAGAAAGTCAGCTGTACAGCTGGGATGATTCAACCTATGTGGCAAACCCACCATACTTTGAGAACATGATGTCAGACATCAGCCCAGTGGCTGATATTACTGGTGCACGCGTTCTAGCTTACCTAGGCGACTCAGTAACCACCGACCATATCTCTCCTGCTGGCTCTATTAAGGCCGACAGCCCTGCAGGTAAATACCTGCAAGAGAAAGGAGTTAGCCCGGGTGACTTCAACTCCTATGGCTCTCGTCGTGGTAACCATGAAATCATGATGCGTGGCACCTTTGCTAACATCCGTTTACGTAACAAGATGGCACCGGGTACTGAAGGTGGTTTCACACGTATGCAACCTGCAGACACTGAAACTACAATCTTTGAAGCTGCAATGCAGTATCAAGCAGATAACGTCCCTACTATCATCTTAGCCGGTAAAGAGTACGGCAGTGGTTCATCACGTGACTGGGCAGCAAAAGGCCCACGTCTACTAGGTGTGAGCGCTGTTATTGCCGAAAGCTATGAGCGTATACACCGTTCTAACCTGGTGGGTATGGGTATCCTGCCACTGCAGTATGAAGACGGCCAGAACCCTGACAGCCTTGGCTTGAGCGGTCGTGAGAGCATCGATATCGTAGGCCTCACTAACGGCACTGCAAAATCTGTTGAAGTGGTTGCTACCAAAGAAGACGGCAGCAGCATCACCTTCACGGCTAAGGTCCGTATTGATACGCCACAAGAGATCGAGTACTACCAGAACGGCGGTATCCTGCACTATGTACTACGTCAACTTGCAGCTTAGAATTAAAGCTACAAGGCAGATGATTAAGAACCCCGCTTCGGCGGGGTTTTTGCTTTATGCCACTTAATAAAACCTTACTGCTAGGCAGCATCTTGGTGATGGCAGGCGAGCTACTCTTCGTCGGCATGGGTATGCTCATCAAGATACTCAGCGAAAGCTTTAGCAGCCAGCAACTAGTATTTTTCCGCAATATAATTGGTGCCCTAGTCTTGCTACCAATCCTCTATCGTAACGGCCTCAACGACCTCAAAACCAAACGCATTAAATTACATCTTCTGCGCGCCAGTAGTGGCTTATTAGCCATGTTCTGCTTCTTCTATGCCTTAGCCAACATTCAACTCGCCAACGCGATGTTATTGAAGATGACGGTGCCCCTCTTTATTCCGATTATCGCGGTGCTCTGGATCAAGGAACAGGTCAATGCCAAGACTATTTTTGCGATTACTCTGGGCTTCTTTGGGGTCATCGTCTTTTTAGACCCACAGGCAGGCATTCAAATGGCTGGGGTTATTGGTCTAGCTGGAGGTGCCTTTGCTGGGCTCGCAAAAGTCTCTATTCGAAAGATGTCTGACACCGAACCAGCGACTCGTATCGTCTTTTACTTTGCTTTATTTGGCACCCTATTCTCGAGTCTGTCGTTATTCGTTGGCGACACTCATTGGCCGAGCAACTCACAATGGCCATGGCTGTTACTGCTTGGCATCCTCGGCACCTGTGGCCAGCTCTGCCTAACACAGGGTTATCGTGTCGCCCCTGCCAGTCAGGTTGCGACCTTCACTTACTCTTCCTTGATTTGGGCGACCCTAGGCGGTTACCTCTTTTGGAATGAGTTACCTGCGCTACAGACTATCAGCGGTGCTGCTTTGATTATCTTGGCAGGGATCGTGCTCATTTATAAACCACAGCAAACCTAAAAAATGCAAATGGTATGGATAGTTATCGCTGAGCATAATTACTTGTATTTATTAATAATTTGTTTAGTATACCTAAATCACAAACCCCAGCCTCTCTTTAGCAGCAAAATTCTTGTGAATAAAGGATTTAATAAGCAAATGAATCACAGACAAAAGTAATTTAACAGTCGATCATAAGAATCGCTTTCAGAAAACTTGATCGACAAAATAAACAGCTTAGGTAAGAAGGGGTGTATTTAAAATTTGACTGAATTCATTTAGGAGATTCTACCAATGGATTATGCATACCCTCCAATACCAGCTGGTGAAAAAATAATCACTTCAGAAACTTCGGCCTTTAATATCGCAAATGCGCTTGGCGGCGTCATTGGCGCGGTCGTTGTCGATGGCTCACTCGGTCCCGCCGCCATTCCATACGCCGCCGCCGTCGTACCGGTGATTGGCGTACTTTTCATCCTGACGCAGGAACACAAACCCTCTGCGCGCCTGCTGCTGAAGCCGGGCAATGATCACCACAACTCCAGGAGACGTTCCAATGACTGAACTATTCAACACTTTCCAAATCGGCGCGCTAGCCGTTCCCAGCCGGATCGCGATGGCGCCCATGACCCGCAGTCGTACCGACCAACCCGGCAATGTACCCAACGCGATGATGGCGGACTATTATGCGCAGCGCGCAAGTGCGGGATTGATCATCACCGAGGCCACCCAAATATCCCCACAAGGGCAGGGTTACTCATTTACACCCGGTATTCATAGCGAAGAACAGGTTGCCGGCTGGCGCAAAGTAACCGATGCTGTACATGATCAAGGCGGGCGAATTTTTCTCCAGCTCTGGCATGTGGGGCGGATGAGCCATGAAAGTTTCCATGCAGACGGAAAACCGGTTGCCCCATCAGCGATTGCGCCCGATGCAACCGTCTGGGTGGTTGATCCGGCCACCGGCAAAGGCGCAATGGTTCCGTGCCCGATGCCGCGCGCTCTTGCACTTCATGAAATTTCGAGCATCGTTCACGATTATCGTCAGGCAGCGATCAAAGCGAAGTCCGCCGGATTTGACGGGGTGGAGATCCACGCCGCCAATGGGTATCTGATTGATGAATTCCTGCGCAAGCCCTCCAATCAGCGCACCGACAACTATGGCGGCACCGTTGAAAACCGTATTCGGTTTGCTATCGAGGTGGCTGAAGCTGTCGCGGCGGAAATCGGTGCAGACAGAACCGGTATCCGTTTTTCGCCCTTTATCACCCAGCGGGGCATGGATGATCCCGACGCGCCAGCGACGATCCTGAGACTTGCGAAAGCGCTGGAGCGGATCGGATTAGCTTATATCCACCTGGCCGAGGCGGACTGGGATGATGCACCGGCGACACCCGTTCAGTTCCGTCATGAGTTAAGAGCCGCGTTCTCTAACGCCATTATTGTCGCCGGCGGCTATGATCAGGCAAAGGCAGAAAACATAATAAGAGGCGGCTTGGTGGATATCGTCGCCTTTGGTCGTCCCTTCATCGCTAATCCCGACCTGCCACGTCGCTATGCCGAAAACCTTCCTCTAGCGTCGTTTGATGGCGACGCGCTCTTCGGAGGAAATGCACGGGGCTACACCACTTACAAGATGTGGGAGGCGGCATCATGACAACATCGCCTCTAACACCTGCCGAGCTCGAAAAGGCCCGCGAAAACGACGGTATCGGTACTGAACTGGTGGCAAAAACCAGTGGTATGCGGATCTGGCATATCCGGCTGGCGCCCGGACAGACGCTGCCGCCTCACCGCCACGACCGAACCTATTTTTGGACCGTGCTGACCGATGGAAAAGGCCGATCGCAGTTTGAAAATGGGGGTGTGAAAGACATCGCTTACACGGCCGGTGATACCAAACACTTCGCCGATCTCACGCCAGAGAATGCCTTTGTGCATGACCTGACCAATACCGGCGAGCACGAGCTCGTGTTCGTCACTGTCGAATTTGACATCAACCCTGGAGATACACCATGAAACAGCTACTCATTGCACTGCTTGGCGCCATAGTAATGGGCGCCGTCGCACCGGCTCAAGCAGCCGACTTCACACTGCACAGCACTGACATTATGCGCGGCGCCCCGATATCAGAAGCCCAATACTAGAGCGACGCGCCAGCCAACACCAAAAGCTTTGCCATCACCTTTTATGACGAGGACGCCCCAACCGGTAGCGGCTTTTGGCATTGGGTTATTTATGATATTCCCGCTAAATACCCTCACCACTGCTTCTTAGACTATCTTGGCTATTGTCGTCTTGATCTATAAATCACATGAGCTTTAATCACAAAACCCTATTAGGCTAATCCCTAAGACAGAAAAACAGGCGAAAATATT
>JAQWYM010000007.1 GCA_029253965.1 Gammaproteobacteria bacterium | reverse complement strand
CTCACCACTGCTTCTTAGACTATCTTGGCTATTGTCGTCTTGATCTATAAATCACATGAGCTTTAATCACAAAACCCTATTAGGCTAATCCCTAAGACAGAAAAACAGGCGAAAATATTTGGTTAGGGGTCGCTGGATTACTCCTGATTTTTTATAGCTATTTATGAATCACAAATAGTTGAAGTCAATGCACTTCGCGCTCGCTTCAACAGCCTAGCAATTCTCGCAGCAAATAAAAGTTGTGTACACGCACTAAGCCAACAGCAGAGTCCCAATCAAAAGACTCACCTCTAAAAGCCAGTCAACCTAAAGCGGCCCTGTAATCGGTCTGGCTGTTACCCCCGCCTATTTTAGTGACGTTTTTTACTTGATATAAATAGAATACAGCTATAGTCAGCACAATATCCTTCTGCATCTCATATTAATAAGCAGACTCACGAGTCAAATTATTCCGTATTTAGTCTACATCACCTATCTCTGTTATCATTTGCGCGCCTATAAGCTTCAGCTAATAATGACGTACTAATTAGATGGGCTTATTTAACTTAAAATAAATTAGGATTGATATGCCAGAGATTATTGTTGAAAAGGACCTTACTGAAGCACGTAAGACCGAATTAGGTATTTCTGCTTGGAATGTTTGGGAATGTGAAGTCAGACAGTTCCGACTTGATTTCGATCAAGAACTTGAGCGTTCTTACATCTTGGAAGGCGAGATTGTCGTTACGCCAGATGGTGGTGAGCCCGTGACATTGGTTCCAGGTGATTACATCACTTTTCCAAAAGGTCTAAAAAGCGTTTGGTCTGTAACTAAGCAGCTACGTAAGCACTACACACATGACGCAGAGTAAAATCTCTAGTAATTAAGTAGTGATAAGATTGGGGGCAGACTATCTAGTCTGTTGATTCATATCAATTGATGTCTGACCCCTTATAGCTTGTTCACTCTCTCAGTTAATACACCCTAGTATTAACCTGTGTATTTTAAAGCCCTAACACTCCCCTTCCACACAGTCATAACCTTTAACACCCACTCTCATTTAAGTTTATTTAACCCTATATTAATTTATTTAAATGCTTTAATTAACTATCATCAAAATATAATTCTAACCGGATTTTAGTTGGTTACCTACACCAGCATTAGATACTTTTTAATCGCTATCCAAATGAGAGTTTTAATATTATGTCGAAAAAAATTCATCTTTTGCAGACCGTCCTGCTCCTAATATTCATCGTATTACTTAGTGGTTGCTCGACAATGAATGATGTTGTCCGGGTTAAAGAAAATGGATCGGAAGGTACTACTAAGGTTTATCCGATTAACGAAGATCAAGGCTGGAAGATTGCTAAGACTGTATTTCGTTGGGAAGGAGCCGATGCCATTGAAGAGCATAGAGACAGAAACTACATGCTAACAAGCAGCGGAATGGATATGGTTTCATATGGGGCTGTCATGGGCGCCTGGATTGAACCCATCGATAGCGAAAACACCAAGGTCACAGTGGTTACAAAACGAAGGCTCACGCTCAATGTTTTTACAACTTTAATGGAGAGCACTTTTCATAGACGCTTTGCGCAGGCCGTAAAGATTGTACAGCAAGGCAAGCCACTTCCCCATATAGCACCAAAAAGAGAGGCAGAGTAATCAGTCCATAAAGCCTTAAAAATAACAGGTTAAGGTGATTAGAACGCTTTGATTTAGTCTAGTAAAATGACGTATAAAAGCCATCTCTAAAGACTAAACAGGCTCAGCCTACACTGAGCCTGTAATCTTTATTTAATTTTAAAGACCTTGGATGCCACCCTTGGTTAACAAAGCTGGGTCTAATAGTTTAAGCAGCTCTTCTTCCGATAGGTCGGTCAGCGCGAGTGCTGATTCAACCACTGTAATCCCTTCGGCATAGGCTTTCTTTGCTACGGCCGCACCCTTCTCATAACCAATAACGCTATTCAACGCAGTGACTAAGATAGGGTTACGACTTAAGGCATTGTTTAATGCATCGTCATTAACACTGAAGCCTTTGATTGCACTGTCGGCCATCAGACGTACCGAGTTGGCTAACAAGCTAATACTTTGTAGCAGGTTGTAAGCAATCACTGGCAACATCACATTCAACTGGAAGTTACCGGCCTGACCACCAATGGTAATCGTTGCATCGTTACCAATGACCTGTGCTGCAACCATTGCAGTTGCCTCAGGAATCACTGGGTTGACCTTGCCCGGCATAATACTGCTGCCCGGCTGTAACGCAGGTAATGCAATCTCACCAAGACCGGCAAGTGGGCCTGAGTTCATCCAACGTAAGTCATTCGCCATCTTCGTCATACTTACCGCGATGGTCTTTAATTGGCCACTCATTTCTACAGCAGCATCTTGGCTGCTGAGGGCTTCAAATTTATCCGGCTTAGTGACAAAGGCAACGCTAGATAGGCTGCTCAGATGCTCAGCAACTTTTACTGCAAAGTCTGGATGCGCGTTGATGCCGGTACCCACGGCGGTACCACCCTGTGCAAGCTCGACTAAGCGTGGCATTGCAGCTAAAACACGGGCCTTACCATTTTCAATTTGTGTCGCCCAAGCATTCAGTTCCTGCGCCAGCGTTACTGGCATCGCATCCATGAGATGGGTACGTCCGGTTTTCACTGCACCTTCCAGCTCTCCGGCCTTACTGCGTAAGGTGCTGGCAAGGTGATCTAATGCCGGTAATAACTGTTCAGCAATCTCGATGCTGGCACTGACATGAATCGCAGTTGGAATGACATCGTTAGAGCTTTGCCCCATGTTGACGTGGTCATTTGGGTGCACATCACTAGCGCCAGCACTGGCTGCTAGATGAGCGATCACCTCATTACAGTTCATATTCGAGCTGGTGCCTGAGCCGGTCTGAAAAACATCTACTGGGAAGTGTGCATCGACATCACCGCTGGCAACCGTTTTTGCGGCGGCGATAATTGCATCTGCAGTCGCTTGCTGCATTAAACCTAAATCTAGGTTGGCACTCGCACAGGCCGATTTAATCAGGCCTAGGGCGCGGATAAAGCTGCGTGGCATAGGCAGGCCACTGATCGGGAAGTTGTTCACTGCACGTTGGGTTTGGGCACCGTATAACGCATCTTCTGGTACCTGTAATTCACCCATGCTGTCTTTTTCTATTCTGTATTTTGTGCTCATCTGTTTCCTACTCGAGTTCTTCTTAGGTCTTATGAAAAGGGCTGTAGTATAATGTTGAGTCGATAAAATTACTGCAAAAAATGCCCACTTTGAGCAAATTGCTCAAGAAATGTGCTGCCAACAGTCATAGACAGCTAAATATCTGTCGAATATTAAACAAAATGGACCCGCTGACATGAATCAATCTAGTTCCTCTTTATCCAGTCTCACTGCTATTTCGCCTATTGATGGCCGTTATGCTAAGGCAACAGCGAGTCTGCGCCCAATTTTCAGTGAGTTCGGGCTTATTCATAGCCGCGTCAAGGTTGAAGTGACCTGGTTACTGCAACTCACCAACAGCGCGCACCTAAACGATGTTGCCAGCCTCTCAGAGGCAGCGCAGGCCCGCCTAATGGCCTTAGTCGATAACTTTGATGAGACGGCAGCAGCACGTGTTAAAGAGATTGAAGCAACCACTAACCATGACGTCAAGGCGGTTGAGTACTGGCTTAAAGAGAGCGTCAAGGGAGATGCTGAGTTAGAAGCTATTTCTGAGTATTTCCACTTCGCCTGTACCTCAGAAGATATCAATAACCTCGCCTATGCCTTGATGTTGCAACAGGGTCGTAGCGCTATCATCAGCAAACAGACCACGTTGCTCAATGAATTACGTGATTTAGCACACCGCTATGCTGATATGCCAATCTTATGTCGCACCCATGGGCAGACCGCAACACCGTCTACACTGGGCAAGGAATTTGCCAATGTCGCTCATCGCCTAAAAGGACAGATCGATCATTTTGCAGCCATCGCCATCCTCGGTAAGCTGAATGGCGCTGTCGGTAACTTTAATGCGCACTTTAGCGCCTATCCACAGGTGCCATGGGAAGACCTCGCTAGCGCTACTGTTGAGCAGCTAGGCTTGAGCTACAATCCTTACACCACGCAGATCGAGCCGCATGATTATATCGCTGAGCTCTGCCATAACCTGCAGCGTATCAACACCATCCTCATCGATTTTTCTCGAGACATGTGGTCTTACATCTCAATTGGTTACTTCAAGCAGCGTTTGATTGCGAATGAGGTGGGCTCTTCCACTATGCCGCATAAGGTTAACCCGATTGATTTTGAAAATGCCGAAGGTAACTTAGGTATTGCCAATGCCTTATCAGCACACTTTGCTGAAAAACTACCGATCTCACGCTGGCAGCGTGATCTCTCTGACTCAACTGTACTGCGTAACCTAGGTAGCGCCTATGGTCATAGTCTGATTGCCTATAATGCCTTAGCAAAAGGCCTCAGCAAGACTGAGGTTGATGCCGATAAGCTGGCACAAGATTTAGACGATAACTGGGAAGTTTTGGCTGAGCCCATACAGACCGTGATGCGTCGTTATCATATTGAGCAACCGTATGAGAAATTGAAAGCATTGACTCGTGGCAAAAAAATTAATGCTGCCGTGCTCCGTGAGTTTGTTGAGCAGTTAAATCTGCCTGCTGCTGTCAAAGAAGAATTAGCCGCACTCACACCTGCCCGCTATATCGGTAATGCAGCCGCTAAGGCAAAGCAGATTTAGAGCCGTTACTGGCTTTAAAGATGCGCCATAAAAAAGGCTGCTAAGTTCGCTCAGCAGCCTTTTTTACAGCGGTGTTTTTTAATACCGCTATTAACCGCCTAGCGGTGAAAACACTTAATTCAGTTGATCAAGAGTAATGGCAAGCACATCCGCCTCGCGTTTATTAATGGCGTCATAACTGACTGCAGGGATCCTGAATAACCACCCTTGCAGACGTGTATTAAGATCGGAGACCCAGGCTTTAGCCGCAGCATCCGCATCTGCTGATACGCTGGCATCGATCTGCACATACTTGTCTTTCTCACTTTCATAACCTGACAAGGTAAGCTTAATATCACGCAACAAATGAAACTCTGCTTTCATGGTTGCCTGCAGCGACGCAGCGGCGGTCAGCGGCTCAACATCTAACAACTGAAAAGAAGACAAGGCATTAACCATCTGTTGTAACTCAGCATCAATGACCTGTGCATCGGGCTGACTAGGGTTAGCCAGAATAAAGCCACTCTCAGACTCATTATTCATCGCCATTGAGTCATGATCAGTATGCCCACTATGTTCATGCTCTGCCGCTTTGCGCAGCAACTGCATTGCCGGTTCATTAGGCACTTTGACCGATACTGCTGTTAACTCACTGGCTTCGACACTAAATAAATCTTTGCGCAGCCAATAAGCATTATCATATTGCACATCAATCTTGCGATCGATCAACCACGTTGTCGCATCAGACTGCAGACGCACGTAACGCGAGCGATTCATTTGTGGTCCCGGCTTACCAACAATCAGCGCATGGGATTGCTCGGGTGTAGACACAGTTATCTGCACACCGCTAGCCTCTGCAGCAGAGATGGCTTGCACACCTAAGCGCGCGTAAAGCTCTGGATTTGAGGTCTTTTCTTCAACAATATAAGCCTCAGCCAAGGCCAGCATCGTTGCTCTAATCTTGCTTAAATCAGCTGGGTAATGATCCTTTTCTAAGACACCCCAGCCCTGCTCTGAACGCACTAAAGTAACCATCGTTTGCTCAGCTGCTGTTTGCAGTTGAATACGATCAACTTGATTTAATTCTGCCATCAGACCGGGCACTAACAAGGCACCGACTTCAGCAGCGGCGTTAACATCATCCTTGTTATCAAGGGACCAATAAGTAGTGGCACCCGCTATTGATAGTAGCAAAAGGGTCAGTAAAGTTTTTAGACTCATGCTTTAAAACTCGCAGTTAATTCTATGATTAATCTCGACGAACACGTTTACGCAAACGCATGATAGAGATGAGCAGTGCGAGCAGTGTAATTAAGGCTGGCACTAGACCAATATTAATCGCCTTTAGCTTAGAGCCTAAGCTACGAATATCCTTATCCAGTTCATGTCGCACACGACGTAGTTGTTTTCTGACCTCTAGCTGCTCCGACTGGAAGCCAACAATCGCCTGACTTTGTTCTGGACTTAATAGCACCTGACCATCATCGCTGCGTGCAGATTGTAGTGATGCAATTTTTTGCTCCGTCGCACGCAGCCTCGTTTGTAAGGCCTGCTCTTGCACACGGAATTGATCATCAGCCTCACGTCTGAGAGCCTCAACCAAGGTAAAAGGCTTAGTGGCTGCCGCTCGACCACGAACACTGATGAGGTCGTTACTTCCTAGTAAGTTATCAACGAGATTAATCGTGAAATCACCATTAGAAGCCCATGGCTCAGTCATTTTCTGACCAAACATATTCTGTACCTTGACCCACATACGGTCAGCCAACATATCGGCATCAGTGACAACAACAATATTCACATCTTCTGGGCTTTGCGTTAGGTGAGTTTGCTGCGTCGCAGTCGCACTCGGTGCCCCTTCTGGGAAAGCTGTGCTTGGACGTAGTTGAAACTGTGCTGCCAAGGCATATTCTTCACCACTGGGCTCAAAGCCCTCGGCTAGGGCACTAACCTTCGGTAGGAAACGGAACTGGCCTGTCTCAAATAAGGCGGCCTCATTACTGGCTGTAATCAGTGGCGTGAAACTAATATCAGCACCTGCTTTGGGACGGACATAACCGGCCATGGCCATGGTGATGAAATCAAGACCTGCAGTACTGCTTTCAGAGGCATTAAAAGCACTCTTATCAAGCCCCAAAATGGCGTAATGCCTTTCCTGCTTACCTTCACCAACATCAATAGTTAAGGCGTATTTACGGTCACCAACAACCTCAGCTGGGGTGAATTCAATACCCCATGGGCCAAGCAAAGTCTGCAGACTGGAGCTACGCACACCGGCGGCTTCTATCGGCGAGTCTTTTTGCATCATCGGCACGTCAGCTTCTGCATAAGGGTCAACAAAGACTAAAAGATTGCCACCCTGCATCACGTATTGGTCAATGGCATAGAGTGTGTCTGCGCTGAATTCACGCGGCTGCACAACAATTAATAATTCCAAGTCTTTATCGAATTCAGTGGCAGCAAAGTCGATACTACGGACATCAAAAAACTGTTGTAACTGTGTCGAAATCACCCATGGATCTCGAATACGCTGAGTCTCAACATCAAAGGAAGAGAACATCGGCAGGCGTGAAATCAATCCAACAACTGGCTTCTGCGTATTTTGCAGGCTATAGATTAGCTTACTGACATCATATTCAAGGAACTGTTCTTTATTAGGCTGAAAGAAGGCAATCACTTCAGAATCACCGATTGAATTATTGCCGGCCAAGCCAAAGTAAATGCTCTTACCAGAGGCATCAACTGGAATACCCTGTAAGCCAAACTCAGTGGCTTGATCTTCTTCTTCTGAATAAGGAATGGGATCAATTGTTTTCAGCGTAATCTTGCCCTTTGATAGCTGGGCATACTCACTTAATAACTCTCGTACCCGTGTCGCATAGGTGCGCAACTGCGGTACATTTTCCGTAGCTTGATCAGAGAAGAAGTAATACAACGTAATCGGCTCTTGAATATTACTGACAATATTCAAGGTGCCTGGCGATAAGGTATATAACTGATTTTCAGTTAGATCGATCCGCGTGCCTTGAAATAAGTTGTTACCGACCATGTTGACGACAACGAATAAGACCGCAAGAAGTGCTAAGCCCGTATAGCCTATGGTTTTTGCATTTTTAGTTTTCACACTTAACTCGCTTTTTTCAGGTCAATGATAACGATGTTGGCATACAGCCAAAATGCAATCAGACTAATGAAGTAGATAATATCTCTTAGATCGATCACACCTTTGCTGATCGATGAGAAATGAGTGAGGAAACTCAGTGATGCAATAGCATCGACTACCACCTGCGGCGCCCATGCGCGGAAGAAGTCTAGGACAATAGAGAAACCGCTGAGTAAAAAGGCAAAACAAATGACGACACTGATAATGAAGGCAATAACCTGATTCTTAGTCGTTGCCGAGATGCAGGAACCAATCGCAAGAAAGCCACCAGCCATTAACAGGCTACCAATATAGGCCGCCAAGATAACTCCGTTATCTGGATCACCTAGATAGTTCACACTGATCCAAAGTGGAAAGGTTAGCACTAAGGCGATGCCGGTAAACAGCCAGGCAGCTAGGAACTTACCTATCACCGCTTCGGCCATCGTAATCGGCAATGTTAAGAGCAACTCAATATTGCCCGACTTGCGTTCTTCAGCCCACAAACGCATGGAAATTGCAGGCACCAAAAACAAATAAAGCCAAGGATGGAAATTAAAGAAAGGCGCTAGATCTGCTTGGCCACGCTCATAAAAACCACCCAAGTGAAAGGTTAAGGCGCCACTTAAGACTAAGAAGATAACGATAAAGACATAGGCAACGGGGGTTGCAAAATAAGCACTGAGCTCACGTCTTAAAATGATGGAAATATTATTCATGAGCACACCTCGGCACAGGTGATTTCGCGGAAAACATCATCTAATTTGCCGCTGGGTGAGCGCGCCAACAAACTTTTCGGGGTTTCATCAGCAACAATCCGTCCTCTAGCAATAATAATCGCACGTGAACAAACCGCATCAACCTCTTCAAGTATATGGGTTGAAATAATGACGATCTTATCCTCTGCCATCCCTTTGATGAGTTCACGCACCTCGTGTTTCTGATTAGGGTCAAGTCCGTCCGTAGGCTCATCCATAATCAAAACCTGTGGATCATGCAGAATCGCCTGCGCCATGCCTACGCGTCGCTTAAAACCTTTAGATAAAGTTTCTATGGGTTGGTTGATCACGGCATGAAGATTCAGTTGATCGATCACAATATCAGTACGTTGCTTACGCATAGCACCTTTCAACTGTCTCACATCAGCAATGAAAGAGAGGAATTGAGCGACTGTCATCTCGCCATAGCTAGGTGCACCTTCCGGTAAATAACCCATCACACGCTTAGCATCACGTGCATCACCTTCAACTTTATGGCCACAGACTCTGACTTCCCCTGAGGTTGCCGCCAGAAAACCGGTAATCATCTTCATCGTGGTTGATTTTCCAGCCCCATTCGGGCCTAAAAAACCAAGCACTTGCCCTGGCTTAACATCAAAAGAAACACTGTCTACCGCTGTAAAAAGACCGAATCTCTTAGTTAATTTCTCTATCTCAATCATGCTTACCCTTTACACTCCACTAAAACTACCAGCCCCACATATATTTTTGCAGGTGCCTCGATTATCGCCTAACCCAATAAAGCCCAACGAGACCGATTATTATCTCGAAAAAACTTGGGGAAAGATGTGTCTTATCCGAAAAACTATACGTTTATTTGAGCCCTTTGGCTAAATTAAGTTCAGCCACCTTAATAGCCCGTCCTAGCCACCCTATAAATTATCAGATATCAAAGACTTCACGTCTAAAAATTGGCTGAGTGATCTGCTGGTTATGTCAATTAAAAGTTGTCGATTGATTGAAAAACCTCAAAATTGCCTGCTCATAAACAGGCTCAGCATGAAAATGATGATGGCCATGACCTGCTAGTACAACACTGCTGCCTAAACCCTTAGGTAAAGCTTCTAGCAGTCGCCATGCATGGCGTGGCGGCACCACTCTATCTTTGGCTGCTATGACGACTAATGTCGGAACAGTCACCTTGCTTGCAAAATATATCGAGGGGTAATGATCCTTGAGTATTAAACCTACTGGAAAGATGCGATACATCCTTTGCACCAGAGCTAACAAACTGTCAAAAGGGGTGACCATAACAAGGCGGCCAATCTGCCGATGAGCAGCCACATAGATCGCCATAGCCGCCCCCAGACTGCGTCCTATGACATCGATACTCTGATGCTTAGGTGCTAACGCATCATATAGATTGAGGGCATCTTGATAGAGCTTGGACTGCTGTGGCTTGCCCGTGCTTTCACCATAGCCACGGTATTCATTCAGATAGACCGTATGATTTGGAAATAAGACCTGCCAATACTCGGCCTTGAGTGCAACCTTTTCACAGTTTCCACCGAAGTAAATAATGGCCCGCTCCTGCCCCGGATTGATCTGCCAGATTTGTAGCTCTGCATCATCACTTTGGAGTCTAAAGCTAGCTATCTCATCAACACGCAGTACCGCGGCTGTTTGTCGGTAAATAAAGTTGCGCTGGAATAAAGTAAGTATTGTTAAGCTAAGCAGGTACAGAGCCGTACTTAGGCCAATCAGCCAAAGAAAAATATTCATGCTGTAGCCTTAAAGAAATGTATCGGTGCTGATGACTTAATAGCCTTCAGTATTCTTTGCTACCCAGCGATGGCCTTCGCTCAGCGTTTCTTTTTTCCAAAAGGGTGCCTTCGACTTTAGGTCTTCCATAAGCTGACGATTAGCTTCATAGGCTGCTTTGCGGTGTGAGGACCAAACCACGATGCAGACTAGAGCATCCCCTGGGAAAACCTCACCATAGCGATGTGCAATCGCAATATCTTCAACATCCCATTGATCTAGGACTTGTTGCGCAATGGCTGTCAGATGCTTTTCAGTCATCCCTGGATAATGTTCCAAGACCATGCTCTGCACATCATCGCCCTCATTAAAATCACGCATCGTACCGACAAAGACATTGGTCGCACCAACCTTATGGCCAGTAGTGACTGAAGCCGCGGCAGATCCGCTCTGTTGATAGTTCTGCAGCCAAGACCAAGGGTCAAAAGGCTCTGCAAATAATTCAATAATCATGCTATTCGCTAAGAAGTGGACAACACTTAGTCTATTCTTTTTCACGCACTCAATATCGGCCGGCGCCTATTTAGATGAGGATGATAATTGGGTTATGTGTCCGGCTAACGTTGTAGCCCACGAGATAGGTCATAACCTTGGTCTTTT
>JAQWYM010000002.1 GCA_029253965.1 Gammaproteobacteria bacterium | reverse complement strand
TTAATTCAAAAACATAGTAGCTTTTGGCTACAAATCTTTTTGAGAGTTAATGACCCAAGCCTATACTATTTATAGGTTTGTTTTGTTACAGGTCACTCACGCTCATTTATTTCTGTACTTCGAACGCAAGTGCCCACACAAGTCTCTTGATAATTTGTAAAAAATCGACTCCGGCATTTGCCAGGAGTGGAACCGTCAAGCTTAGTATAAAGTCAGCAAACAATCAACACCTAAGTGAGTTGATTGCCGCTTCAACTCGTTGGTTTCAGCGCTCATCGTGTTGCGACGAGGAGGCGAATTATAGGGACTCTGGTTTATAAGGCAAGCCTTATTTTGATTTATTTTAATCTAGGCTTTTAACGGTTATTAATCAGACAAATAATTTTCACTTCAATGGTTACTAAGTAACCATTTTTCTCCTAAAGGTACGCTTGCAAGCCGATTAGCTTGTTTTATTCATCTGCGCTTATTTAATCCCACGGCTTTATGTTCAAAACAGTTGCGCCCTTACTTACTCGCCTAATGAAACCCGTATCACTTTTCTTTTGCCCACCTGCAGCACAGCTGGCTTTGATAATTCAAGGATCATCTTTGTATCCAGTATTTTTTCACCATCAATCTTTACTGCACCCTGCTTAATCATCCTTATTGCCTCTGATGTGCTTGCAACCAAGCCTGACTCTTTCAGCGCAGACCCTAGCATCCACGGTGCCGATGATGAGGCTAATATGTAATCATCAACCTCCTCAGGTAATTGACCTTTCTGAAAACGCTGCAAAAAATCTTCTTTAGCTTTCTCAGCAGCTGCCGTGTCATGGAACCTTTCTACGATCTCCATACCCAGTTCAAATTTAATATCTCTCGGATTAGCCCCTTCATTTTCTATCGCGTCCTTATACGCTTCAATCTGAGAGAGCGGCTTGAAACTTAATAATTCAAAATAGCGCCACATAATCTCATCCGATAACGACATGATCTTTCCGAACATTTCATTCGCCGGCTCATTGATACCAATATAGTTATTCAATGATTTCGACATTTTCTGCACACCGTCCAATCCTTCCAAGATCGGCAGCATCATTACGGTTTGTGGCTTTTGGCCATATGTCTTTTGCAGCTCTCTACCCATTAACAGGTTAAACTTCTGATCAGTACCACCCAGTTCAACATCGGCTTTTAGCGCAACAGAGTCGTATCCCTGCACTAACGGATACAGAAACTCATGGATGGCTATTGGCTGATTTGAACTGTAGCGCTTCTGAAAATCATCGCGTTCAAGCATGCGCGCCACCGTATGCTGAGCTGCTAACTGCACTAAGTCTGCCGCAGACATCTTTCCCATCCACTCTGAGTTAAAACAAATCTCAGTTTTTTCGGGGTCTAATATTTTGAAAATTTGTTGCTTATAGGTCTCTGCATTCTCTGCAACCTGTTCAGAAGTTAATGGTTTTCGAGTTGCATTCTTGCCTGTTGGGTCGCCAATAACACCCGTAAAGTCACCGATCAAAAATAAAACCTGATGACCTTGTTGCTGAAACTGTCGCAGCTTATTTATGAGCACGGTATGCCCTAAATGAAGGTCTGGTGCTGTCGGATCAAAGCCAGCTTTAATCCGCAGCGGCCTTCCTGTTGCTAGTTTTTCCTTAAAATCCTGCTCCAGCAGCAGCTCTTCGCAGCCCCGCTTTAGTTCTTCAAACCGCTCTAGTTCATTCATAATTAACTCAGTAAATACCTAATATTAAAACGCCTACGAGTTGATTCACTCATCTCGCATTCCAGTCTATACTGCTGATCATAAAAACAGATCGCCACACTTTCGTCTTGGTGATGAATTGGAATAAATCATACGTGCGACATCGCCCTCTATTGGAAGCTGATTATAAACGAAAGCCACGCTTGAAGAAGCGCCAAGGCCATCGCCCAGCAGTAATGCCTATACTCATGCTGATGATTGTCATCCTAACTGGCGTGGTTATCGCCTCCGTTAGTTTAAAAAAACCAGCCATTGAAAAATCCACTCTTGAGACATCAAACTTAGTCTCAATGACTAATGAGATCATAGCATTGCCACCGCTGGACTCATCGCTGTTAATCTCTCCAGCGGTAGTGGGCTCTGCAGTTAATAGCAAGTCATCTGCTATTAAACCGCAACCAGACTCAATCTTAGCAGGCGCTATTGAAGCTAAGATAACAACAGAGTCTGTCACTATTCGTAAGGGAGATACGCTCTCTGCATTATTCTCTCAACGTAGATATCAAACTGAATTACACGACATCCTTGCCTTAGGCCATTCGACATCTAAACTCCGTGAAATTCATCCGGGACAAACTATAGATTTCAAAACCAAGGGCTCTGCGTTAGCTTCTATCAAGCTTGTTTTAGACCCGCTACACAGTCTTGAGATTATTAAAGATGCTAATGGTTACAGTGTTCTTGAACACCAAAGAAGCTTTGATAGACGCAGTAAAATGGCCTTTGCAACTATTGATTCCTCCCTTTATTTGGCAGGCCAATCTGTTGGCTTGAGCGACAAAATAATTATGCAGTTAGCCATTATCTTTGGCTGGGATATTGATTTTGCACTCGACATTCGTAACGGTGATCGGTTCAGCGTCATCTATGAGCAACTCTATTTAGAGGGCCAACAGGTAAAAGATGGCGTCATCCTTGCTGCTGAATTTGTTAATGCTGGTCGCAGTTACCGCGCCGTACGTTATACCGATACTAATGGAAACATAGATTATTACTCTGAGAATGGACATAGCATGCGTAAGCCTTTCTTACGTACGCCGGTTGATTTCGCCAGAGTGAGTTCAGGCTTTAATTTAAAGCGCCGACATCCGGTCTTAAACACTATTCGTGCCCACAGAGGTGTTGACTATGCTGCTGCCAGCGGCACACCTATTAAGGCTGCTGGTGATGGCAAGATTATTCACCGCGGTAACAAAGGCGGTTATGGTCGCACCATTATTCTGCAACATGGCAGTCAGTACAGCACCCTCTACGCCCATATGCGCCGCTATAGTAATCATTTGAAAGTGGGGAGTCGTGTAAAACAAGGTCAAATCATTGGCTATGTCGGCAGCAGCGGTCTCGCGACGGGGCCACATCTGCACTATGAATTTCGCATTAATGGTGTGCATCGCAATCCATTAACAGTCAAACTACCCGATGCACAACCACTGGCACGCGCCGCCTTACAACGCTTTAAAGGTGAGACACAAGAACGCTTTGTACAGTTAGAACTCTTTTCCTCTACTCGTATCGCGCAGTTTGCGCAGTAGGTATTAAGTCCTATGTCATCTCTTTACCTCGGCCTTATGTCTGGCACTAGCATGGATGGTATCGATGCAGTGGTCGTAGAGATTAGCGCAGACGGCATCTGCCATGTCTTAGCCAGCCATAGCGAATCGTTTCAACCTAAACTGCAAGCACAGCTGTTGAACATAGTTTCTAGCAAACAAGTGACATTACATGAATTAGCTCAACTTGATGTCAGAGTGGCTAAGAGTTTTGCCACGGCAGCCAACCACCTCTTAAAGTATAATCAGATTGCAGCCAATCAGATCGTCGCTATTGGCAGTCATGGGCAAACTCTATTACATGGTGCAGATCAATCGCCGCCTTTTAGTCTGCAGATTGGCGACCCAAACACCATCGCTGAAGAGACCGGAATTACAACCATTGCAGACTTTCGCCGGAGAGATATCGCTGTCGCTGGACAGGGTGCGCCATTAGTCCCCTGCTTTCACCAGAATTGGTTAGAAAAAACTGCGGGGGTAGATGCTGTACTCAACCTTGGTGGTATTGCCAATATTACGTTACTAGGCGCTGCCGGAGAAGATCCAAAACTTGGCTTTGATACCGGGCCAGCAAACACACTCTTAGATGCTTGGGTACGCCAAAAACTGGCTAAGCCTTATGATGAGGAGGGTGCCTGGGCACGCCAAGGGCAGATTCACAGCCACTTATTAACAGCCCTATTAAAACACCCATTCTTTAGTGTAAGCCCTCCAAAATCAGCGGATAGTAGTCAATTCAACCTTGCGTGGTTAGACACCACCTTGAAGTCTTTTGACGAGATCAGTGATATTGATGTTGCAGCGACCCTGGTTGAGCTGAGCGCTGTCAGCATATGCCAAGCAGTTAAGTTATACGCCGGACAGAGTAGGACGCTTATCGCCTGTGGTGGTGGCTGCCACAATCACTTTCTAATGCAACGCATTCAGGCTGGACTAGGCAGCATTCAATTACAACTGAGTGAGGACTATGGCATTGGAGTTGATTGGGTTGAAGCCACTGCATTCGCTTGGCTAGCTTTTCGCCATATCAATAAACAGAGTGGTAACGCTGAGAGCATTACCGGCGCCACACAAAAACGTATTTTAGGAGCGGCCTATCCGGCATAAAAAAACCCGCAAAAGCGGGTTTTTTTTGGCCTACTTTGTTACCTAGATAAACGCTAGGTAGAGAAAGATGAACCACAACCACAGGTTGTTTTCGCATTGGGGTTGCGAATAACAAATTGAGCACCCTCTAGACCTTCGCTGTAGTCAATCTCAGCGCCGACCAAATATTGGTAGCTCATCGGATCAATTAGAAGAGTAACACCAGAGTTCTCAACAGCTGTATCGCCATCCTGCAATTCTTCATCAAACGTAAAGCCGTACTGGAAACCAGAACAACCGCCACCTGAAACAAAAACACGTAGCTTTAATTGATCATTTTTTTCTTCTTCGATCAGCTGCTTTACTTTGCCAGCGGCTGCATCGGTAAAAATCAATGGCACTGGCATGCCAGATGAGGTCACACTTTCGGTTGATGCCATGAGTTATTCTCCATAATTTAG
>JAQWYM010000070.1 GCA_029253965.1 Gammaproteobacteria bacterium | reverse complement strand
AAGAGATTGATGGTTATACGAAGTATGTCGCTAACTACGGCGCTAAGGGCTTGGCTTACATCAAATGTAATGATGTTGAGCAGGGCCGTGAAGGTCTGCAAAGTCCGATTCTTAAATTCCTACCTGATGATGTCATTGAGCTAATATTGCAACGCAGTGCGGCAAGTAACGGTGATCTCTTGTTCTTTGGCGCCGATAAGACGAGCATAGTCAATGATGCTTTAGGTGCGTTACGTGTCAAGCTCGGCATTGATCGCGACCTTTTAGAGGGTGAATGGAAACCACTTTGGGTGGTTGATTTTCCTATGTTTGAGCTTGATGAAAAAGAACAACGTTGGAATGCTTTGCACCACCCATTTACTGCACCAAACTTTGATTCTGCCGAGCAACTGAAAGCCAATCCGGGTGATGCTTTATCGCAAGCCTACGATATGGTGCTGAACGGTACTGAAGTGGGTGGTGGATCGGTGCGTATTCATAAGCAGGATATGCAGCGTGCAGTATTTGAAACATTAGGTATTTCTGATGAAGAGGCTGAAAATAAGTTTGGTTTCTTACTCAATGCGCTGCGCTACGGTTGTCCACCACATGCGGGAATTGCCTTTGGTATGGACCGTCTGATTATGTTGATGACCGGTAGCAGCTCAATTCGTGATGTAATGGCGTTTCCAAAAACACAGACAGCCATGTGCCCATTGACCGATGCCCCTGCAGAAGTGAGTGAAAAACAGTTAAAAGAACTTAATTTGCGTTTACGTCCGAAGCTAAAAGAAGTAGTAGAGTAAATACTCAGGCTGAATCGCAGTCCCTTATCAGTAGGATAAGGGACTGCTCAATTTTATAGGGGTGCAAGCCTCTTACTCATCTAGTGGCACTCCATCATCTCAATGATTGAAGAAAAGAAAATTAAGCGCCCAGAGTCAGTACTCATCGTAATTTACACCAAGCAAGGTGAAGTACTGATGATGCGCCGTACTTTTCCCAATGATTTTTGGCAATCAGTGACGGGTAGTTTGGAGTGGGGTGAGTCGGAAGATGCCGCAGCCGTGCGTGAATTAAAAGAAGAAACAGGCTTGGATGCGACCACACTCATTAATTGTGATTTCTCCCAGGTCTTTGAAATCTACACTATTTGGCGTGATCGATATGGTGAAGGGGTTACGCGTAACCAAGAACACGTCTTTCTATTGCCTCTAGAGGAGCGCAATACGATCCAATTAGACCCTAGAGAACACCTCGAATATCGCTGGGTAAGCCGCACAGAGGCTATTGATCTCGCGAGATCTCATACTAATAAAGAAGCTATTAGCCGCTGGGTACCAGAGGCTAGCTAATCCAAAGAGTTCTGCTGAGAAGTTGCTTAATTTACCGATTTTGGCGCTTTTCGGCCATTTTGGATAAGCGTTTCAGGTGGTACTATAGAGACTTTATTTTGTGACGAGATAAGGTATGGCAGGGCATAGTAAATGGGCAAATATCCAGCATCGAAAAAAGGCGCAGGATTCCAAGCGAGGTAAGATATTTACCAAATTCATCCGCGAGATCACGGTAGCTTCACGTATCGGTGGTTCTGACTTAGATTCTAACCCACGTTTACGCTTAGCCGTTGATAAAGGCTTAAGCGCTAATATGTCAAAAGACACCATTGAGCGTGCAGTGAAGCGTGGTGCTGGTGAGTTGGAGGGAGTCGAGTACGAAGAAATTCGTTATGAGGGCTATGGTCCAGCAGGGACTGCATTGATTGTTGATTGTTTGACGGATAATCGAAACCGTACGGTGTCAGAAGTTCGCCATGCCTTTGCTAAACATAATGGCAATATGGGAACCAATGGCTCAGTTGCTTACCTATTCACTAAATTGGGTGTCTTTAACTACGAAAGTGGTGTTGATGAAGATCGCTTGATGGAAGTCGCTTTGGAACTAGGTGCTGATGATATTGTCAGTGAAGAAGATGGCTCTATCGAGGTAATTTGTGATGCTGATATTTTCTTAGATCTTCAGACCGCCTTAAATGCCGCAGAGTTAAGCCCCAGTTTTTCAGAGATTGCGATGCGCGCCTCCACTATGGCAGAAGTTAGCGAAAAAGATGCTGAAAAAACCATCAATCTGATCGATGCATTGGAAGAATTAGACGACGTACAAAATGTCTATTCTAATGTCCAATTTCCTGACGGTTTATTGGAGAATATCGGTTAAAAAGCAGCAAGGTAAGATACGTATTATAGGCATAGATCCAGGGTCTATCCGAACGGGCTACGGCATCATTGATAGTGATGGGTACCATAGTAGCTATGTCACTAGTGGTTTTTTAAAGCTACCGACAACGTCACTGGCTTGCAAACTAGGTGCGATCTTTAAGTCCCTTAGCGAGCTTTGTCAGCAATGGCAACCGCAGCAGATGGCTGTTGAGGAAGTCTTTATGGCAAAAAATCCAATGTCGGCCCTGAAGTTAGGTCATGCACGTGGAGCTGCGATCAGTGCAGGCTGTCACGCAGACCTAGAAATCTATGAATATACGGCCAAACAAGTTAAGAAGTCTGCCGTTGGCTATGGTGCTGCCTCAAAGGACCAAATGCAGCACATGGTGACGCGGCTACTCAATCTTCGTAAAGTATTACAAGAAGATGAGGCGGATGGCCTAGCAGTAGCCATATGCCATGCGCATACCGCTTTAAATACCCAACAAATTAACAAGTAGATTAACTCGAGCTAAGCATGTGATCGGTTTATTAGAAGGAACATTAATATATAAACAAGCCCCTGATCTGATGCTAAAGGTGCAGGGCGTTGGCTATGAATTACAAGCGCCGATGTCAACTTTCTACAATCTGCCAGAGTGCGGTTCAGAGACCGTGTTATACACACATTTATTGGTGCGTGAAGATGCTCATACGCTTTATGCTTTTCACTCAACTGAAGACCGCAGTCTGTTTAGAACCTTGCTCAAGGTGAATGGTGTAGGTGCGAAGATGGCCTTAGCGATTCTCTCAGGTATGGAGGCTAAAGGTTTTCGCTTTTGTATTGAGAATGGTGACGTTGATGCACTTATCCGTTTGCCAGGCGTAGGCCGTAAAACAGCTGAACGATTGGTGGTTGAGTTACGTGATCGCTTAAGTGCAATCAGCAATGCTGATGGCATAACAAGCTCAGTGAGTGCAGGTGGTGGGCTGAGTCTGCGTGAGGAAGCAATTACTGCCTTAACAACGCTCGGCTACAAAGGTCCAGAGGCGGCACGCATGATCAATCAAGTAGAGTCTGAGACGGAGAGTAGTGAAGAGCTCATTCGCTTAGCGCTTAAAACAAGTCTCAAGAAATAAGGCTAAAGTATGGCAGATGAAAGAATCATAGAAGCAGAGAATATGGCAGGAGAAGAACCGAGTTCTGATCGTGCCATACGACCTCGCACGCTGGCTGAGTACGTTGGTCAGACAAAGGTGCGTGAGCAGATGGAGATTTTCATCGCGGCGGCAAAAGAGCGTAAAGAGGCGATGGATCATGTCTTGATCTTTGGCCCACCCGGACTCGGCAAGACCACTTTATCTAATATTATTGCGCAGGAATTAGGCGTTAATATTCGTCAAACATCTGGGCCTGTCTTAGAGAAGGCGGGTGACTTAGCCGCCATTCTGACTAATCTTGAAGAGAATGACGTTTTATTTGTTGATGAAATTCACCGTCTCAGTCCAGTGGTTGAAGAGATTTTATACCCAGCGCTGGAAGACTATCAGCTTGATATCGTGATTGGTGAAGGTCCTAGCGCACGCTCGATTAAGCTAGATTTACCTCCCTTTACGCTGGTCGGAGCAACCACACGTGCCGGATTATTAACAGCCCCACTCAGAGATCGTTTTGGTATTGTTCAGCGTCTTGAATTTTATAGTAGTGAAGAACTTAGTGGCATTGTTAATCGCTCAGCACGGATCCTTGGTGTGGAGTTAGCCGTGGAGGGTGGTTGGGAAATTGCTCGTCGTTCACGCGGTACGCCTCGGATTGCTAATCGCTTACTGCGTCGCGCACGTGACTATGCTCAAGTCAAAGCAGATGGGCGTATCAGTAAAGAAGTCGCTCAGCAGGCACTGAATATGCTGAGTGTAGATCAACATGGCTTCGATCAAATGGATAGGCGAGTCCTATTGGCGGTGATTGAGAAGTTTGGCGGTGGTCCTGTTGGTTTGGATAGCTTGTCTGCCGCAGTCGGTGAAGAGCGCGGTACCATTGAAGATGTGATTGAGCCCTATTTAATTTTGAATGGGTTTCTGATGCGTACCCCACGGGGTCGCGTCGCTACTGCAAACTGCTATCGACACTTTGGTTTAGCCGTACCAAAGGTATTAGAGCAGTTTAAAGTGGATGCTATAGATGAACTAGATGATACAAAGTAACGCTGTGCGAAGCTACCGGTTACCGATACGCATCTACTATGAAGATACCGATGCTGGTGGCGTAGTTTATTATGCTAATTACCTCAAATTTCTTGAGCGAGCAAGAACTGAATGGTTACGCAGCTTTGGCTTTGAACAAGATCAATTAAAGCAGCAGGAAGGGATTATTTTTGCTGTTCGTTCAGTCAATATAAATTATAGAAAAGCGGCAAGATTTAATCAGCAAGTGATCAGTTGCGTTGATGACTTTAGTCTGAAGAGAGCGAGTATTGCGATACAGCAATCTATTCTGATGCAGGCTGGAGAAGCTGCAGTGGTTACAGCTGAAGTTAATATTGTCTGTTTGGACCATGAGAAATTTACTCCAAAACCGATACCTGAAAAAATTTACCGAGAGTTATTAGCATGCAAGTAGATATGAGTGTTTATCATCTGGTAGCCAATGCCAGTATCTTAGTGCAGATCGTCATGCTGATATTGGTTTTAGCATCGATTGTCTCTTGGACTATGATAATGAGTAAGTCGCGCGTCCTACGTCTTGCTAATAAAGAGGCTGCTGGCTTTGAGGACCGCTTTTGGTCAGGTGCAGACTTGGCAACGTTATATGAAAAAGTCAGTGCCAAGCGCAGCCTTAATGGTATGGAGCATATTTTTGTTGCTGGATTTAAAGAATATATTCGTCTGCACAAAAATCGGAAGGTATCCCCCTTATCGATTACTGACACGGCACTGCGATCAATGAAAGTGGCCCTGTCACGTGAAATAGACTTCCTTGAAAACAATCTATCGTTTCTTGCGACGGTAGGGTCTACCAGTCCCTACATCGGACTATTTGGCACAGTGTGGGGCATTATGAATTCATTTCGAGCCCTTAGTGGTGTGCAGCAGGCGACATTATCAGCGGTAGCCCCGGGTATTGCCGAAGCGTTGATTGCAACAGCGATGGGTTTGCTAGCAGCGATTCCAGCGGTAATTGCCTATAACCGTTATTCTAATAGTGTCGAGCGATTGATTACGCGGTATGACAATTTTGTTGAGGAATTCACGGGTTTACTTCAGCGACAAGCGATCACGCGTGAAGCAGAGACCCCTGAGCCTTTAATACAGGAAGGCTAATGGCACGTAACTTCAATCGCCGGCGCAAGCCCATGGCTGACATCAATGTAGTGCCTTATATTGATGTGATGTTGGTGTTACTGGTTATTTTATGGTGACAGCGCCGATGTTTAATCAAGGGGTTGAGGTTAATCTGCCTAGCGCACCTGCCAAGCCTATTGAAGAATACATGCAGCAAAAGGAACCTTTTATTGTTTCGGTTGACCAGCAGGGGCGTGTTTTTGTGAATAAACTATCAGATTCTAAAAAAGACCTAAGCTTGCTTGAATTTAATCAAATCATGCCGGGTCTATTCAGCCAATTTGGTGCTCAAACGGTTTACGTTAAAGGTGATGAAGCAGTCGATTATGGACGCGTGGTTAAAGTCATGGCGGTGATGCAGGCCGCTGGTTTTACCTCTATTGGATTGATCACACAGCCAGAATCAGAGTAAGCAGCGAATGCTGAAACGACCTGCTTATTTATCGCGCTCAGTGATTCTAGCGATAGCTGTGCATGTGGTTATGCTGATGGCCTTTACCTTTGGTTTTGACTTTGATCCCAAAGTAGAAAAGCCACAGCTTGCCCTACCACAGGTCGATATCATTAAGGCAGAAATTGTAGATGGTGCTGCAATAGAAAAGGCAAAAGCAAAAAAGCGTGCTGAGAAGAAGGCCGTTGAGCGCAAGCGTCGTGAACTAGCGTTGCGTAAAAAGCGAGCCGCTGAAGAAAAGATAAGAAAAAAGAAAGTAGCGCAACAAAAGGTTAAAGAGCGACAACAAGCTGAGTTGAGAGAAGCAAGGAGAGCCAAAAAATCTGCTGAAGAGGCACGCAAAAAGGCTGAACAAGAAAAGCTTAAGGCCGAAAAAAAAGCACAGCAACTAGTGGCGAAGCTGAAAGCCCAAGAAAAAGCACAGATAAAAGCTGAGGCGAAAGCGGAACAAAAAAGATTAAAAGCCGTCCTAGAGCAGGAAGAGGCTGAAATGGAAGCGCTAGAAGAACAAAAGCGTAAAAAAGAACAAGCTCGCATTCAAGCGCAGCAAGATAAGGCAAGGCAAGCCGCTAGACAAAGTCAGCTGCAAACCATGTTGATGCAATACATTGCCGCAATTACTGCAAAAGTACAGAATCGTTGGAGAAAACCCATCGGTGCTAGTGCCGATAGATTTAGTTGTTTTGTTTATGTGGTACAAAACCCTTCTGGCTTCATTCAACAGGTCAAGGTGTTGGAATGTCGGGATGGTGATGATCAGTTAAAGCGTTCAGTTGAAGAAGCGGTATGGAAGTCTGATCCATTGCCAGTACCCGCTGATGCCGCCTTGTTTGATCGTGAACTGAAATTTAAATTTGAGCCACAGTGAGGAACTTAATGGTGCGTAGATTAGTGTTGAGTGTTGCTTTTATAGTCTGCTGCCTAGTACAGCCAGCCTTTGCGTTATTAGAGATTGAAATCTCTCAAGGTGTTGAATCAGCCCTACCTATCGCGGTAACAGCCACATCCAGCGATAGCAGTGCCGAAACTCGTTTAATGACACAAGTTATTAGTGCCGACCTCCATCGTAGCGGTTTACTGGGTGTTGTTGAGCAAGGACGTTATCCCACTGGTTCGATTGACAAGAAACAAGTTGAATATCAGGCATGGCGTGATAAGGGGATTGAAGCCTTGCTGGTTGTCACTACTCAACCCATTTCAGCAGATCAGTACCAGGTAGAGTTTTTTTTGTATGACTTGGTGCGTAACAAACGTTCTCTAGCGCATAGCGTCAACAGCGATAGCCACTCGTTAAGACGAGTAGCGCATAAAATAGCAGATGTTGTTTTTGAAAGTCTGGTGGGTCTGCGCGGTGCATTTAGTACACGTATTGCCTATATTACCGAGATGGGGATAGGCAAGAAAAGACAATACGTCTTAAAAGTAGCGGATGCTGATGGTCATAATCCACTCTCGGTATTCATATCAAACAAGCAATTAATGTCACCAGTATGGTCTAGTAATGGGAGTAAACTCGCCTATGTATCTTTTGAAAATGAGCGTTCCGAGATTTTTATTCAAGACATGGCCAGTGGTAAGCGTGAAAAGATTTCCTCGGCTCCTGGATTAAATAGTGCGCCAGCTTGGTCACCGAATGACCAGCAACTAGCACTGACATTATCGCAGGATGGTGACCCGAATATTTATATTTTAGACCTAAAGAGTGGCAACAAACGTCAATTAACCAGCCATTATGGTATTGATACAGAGCCCACTTGGAGCGCAGATGGCCGCTCTATCTATTTCACATCAAATCGTTCCGGTAGCCCACAGGTCTATAAGCTTTCTATATCTACGGGTAAAGCGGAACGTATCAGTTTTGACGGCCGCTATAATGCAGCTGCAGCACTCTCACCTAATGGTGAGTTACTGGCGATGGTGCATAATGACGGCAAAGGCTATCGTATCGGTGTTTTAGATCTACGCAACGATAGTTTTCAGGTCATTACTAACGGTGATCTCGATGAGGCACCTAGTTTTGCGCCTAATGGCAGCATGATAATATTCTCGACACGCCGCAGTGGTAGCACGATACTGTCCGCTGTGAGTGCTGATGGTCGAGTCCAGCAGCAATTTCGATTGCAGTCTGGGAAGGTACGTGAACCGACATGGTCACCTTTCCGATGAATTTGATATTTTTATTGAGCATTTAGACAGAGGAATAGGTATGAAAATTTTTCGCTATTTACTGCCCTTATTGGTTAGTGGTTTTTTAGTTTCCTGTGGCAGTAATGAAGTAAAGACTGATGATGCTAGCAGCTCAGCAGCTGCATCTGCTTCTGCTTCTAATTCACGATCACTAGATTCTGAGTCTTCATCTGTAGGTATTGAAGATCCACAGGGTGTGATGCTGGATGCACTTGATGATCCTGACAATACACTCACTATGCGTGTTATTTATTTTGAATATGATAGTGCTGAAGTTGAGCAAGACTCTTTAGATGCAGTACGTAGTCATGGGCAGTATTTAAGTGTTAATACGGGTCGCCTGCTACGACTTGAAGGGCATGCTGACGAGCGCGGTACGCGTGAATATAATTTAGCACTAGGTGAATCTAGAGCGAAAACAGTACGTGATCTGTTGATTTTAGAAGGGGCACAGCCCGAGCAGATTGAAGTGGTCAGTTTCGGTGAAGAGCGCCCAGCTGTTTTTGGCTCCGACGAAGCGTCACTGCAAAAGAATCGTCGCGTAGAGATTGTGTATTAAGTGATGCAATCAATGCTGCCCTATCAAATTAAGTCGACGTTGCCTGTGCTCCTACTTGCTTTGGGCTTGTTTTTGTCAAGTGCCGATGCCGCACCAAAAGCGACTCAAGCAGAGGTTGACGCGCTACAGGCCGAACTGCGCATAGTACAGCAGCAGCTTGAGCAGCAAAGCCGGGTGGATCTGAGTGCAGGTTTACACATTATTCAAAGACGGCTGCAAAATATGGAGCGTGAGTTACAAGATTTGCGCGAATCTAATCAGCGTCTAAGACGGCAGTTATCTAAGTTTGAAGA
Organism: Gammaproteobacteria bacterium; assembly: GCA_029253965.1. Lineage (GTDB taxonomy): Bacteria > Pseudomonadota > Gammaproteobacteria > UBA4575 > UBA4575 > UBA4575. The sequence goes on along the minus strand of JAQWYM010000070.1, from coordinate 4,265 downwards.
GCGCCAACTCGGGGCAAATCCGCAGTTGTCGCAAAGCGTAATAACGCCAGCAGTAAAACCTGCCAACAATAGTAATTCTGTATTCTCAGCTGAGGAGACTAGGTCACCGATCTCTGTTGATTGGGCTGCAGTGGTGAGTTCAACTGCCACAGAAAGTGAGACAAACGATGTGCTTACTGAAGGGCTTGATAGCCGTATTGAGACGGCTGCTGAGGAACGTGTAGAGCAAGTCAGAAGCATTGAGCCAGTGAGCCTGACGGTGGTAGCCGCCGAAGAGGAACAGAAGGTCAATGTCAGCCCGAAGTTAGCTGCGGAAGAGGAGCTAGTAGAAGTTAACACTACTCTCTCTGGGGTAGGCATAGATCAGGTCACGCTGAATGAGGCATCTAAGCCATTGCCTACTGAATCTCAAGATTTATTTGAAAGTCTGGCTGAAAATGAAGAGCAGGATGAGCGCCTGAAAAATGAACAGAATCAAGGCCAAGTTGAAAATGCTGATATCGCAAAATCAAAAGGAGTCACCAGTGTCATGCGTGAGACACAAGACTCTAGCGACACGACAAATGCCTATCGTGATGCCTTCCTGCTATTGAAACAGGGGCGATATGTTGAATCCATCGAGGCATTTCAGCAGTTCTTGAGTACTTATCCAAATAGTAAATACGCGGCTAATGCTCAATATTGGTTAGCAGAAGCAGTCTATGTTAGAAAACAATATGCTCAGGCATTGATTGAGTTTTCAAAGGTGATTGATGACTATCCAGGCAGCAGCAAAGTGTCTGATGCCCGCTTGAAAGTGGGTTATACCTTCTATGAGCTAGGGCGTTGGAAAGAGAGCCGCGAGATTTTGACGCAGTTACGCGCTGAACTACCAGATAGTACCGTTGCTGGCCTAGCGCAGCAGCGCATAGAGCGATTAGAACGCGAAGGTAGGTAGAGCAGTGACAGTTGACGTAATCAAGCTCCGGATCAGTGAGATCTTTTTCTCGTTGCAAGGTGAAACTCGAACCGTAGGTCTGCCCACTACTTTTGTGCGCCTAACAGGTTGTCCCTTGCGTTGTCGTTACTGTGACACCAGTTATGCCTTTACTGGTGGTGACTGGATGACACTTGACGAGATCCTCGAACAGGTCGCGATACACTCAGCCAAACACGTTACCGTCACCGGCGGTGAGCCATTAGCGCAACCCAACTGTATTCCACTATTAACAGCACTCTGCCAACTCGGCTATAAGGTGTCTCTAGAAACCAGCGGTGCCTTAGATATTGCTGCAGTTGATGAGCGTGTGGTTAAAGTGATGGATCTAAAGACCCCAGCATCAGCTGAGAGTGAGAAGAACCTGTGGTCTAATCTTGATCACTTGAGTGAGAATGACCAAATAAAATTTGTCATTTGTAACGAGTCAGATTACGAATGGTGTAAGGCACGCATGCTTGAACATAAACTTGAAGAGCGGTGTGAAGTGTTGCTATCTCCTAGTCAAGATGAACTCTCTCCGAGCGTGTTAGCCGACTGGATTCTGCGCGATAAACTAAATGTTCGCTTTCAAGTGCAATTACATAAGGTGCTATGGGGCGATGAGGCAGGTCGGTGATATTACTGGGTATGCATTATGAGTGAGGCTGCTGAAAAGGCAGTAATTTTGTTATCGGGCGGTCTCGACTCAATAACAGCATTGGCCATCGCACAAGCGCAGGGCTATCAATGTTATGCCTTAAGTTTTCGTTACGGGCAAAGGCACTCAGCAGAACTCAATGCAGCCACGAGGATAGCTCAACAGGCTGCAGTCTTAGAGCACCGAATTTTCGATTTGGATCTGAGTTTATTCGATAACTCTGCACTCACTAACCATACGTTAACGCTGCCAGAGACTGAAAATTCAGGCATCCCGATAACCTATGTGCCTGCAAGAAACACTATATTTCTTGCTATCGCCATGGGCTGGGCAGAAGTGCTCAACGCGAGGCATGTTTTTACCGGTGTTAATGCTGTGGATTACTCTGGTTACCCGGATTGTCGACCTGAGTTTATGGCGGCTTTCCAAGCTATGGCTAATTTAGCAACGAAAGAGGCGGTTGAAGGGCGCAATATCACCATTCACAGCCCTCTAATTAGTTGGAGTAAAGCCATGATTATCCAGCAGGGTCAGCAGCTAGGCGTTGATTATGCTGAAACCGTCTCCTGTTATCAGGCGGATGATAATGGCCTTGCCTGTGGCCTCTGTGATTCTTGTCGGCTGCGTCGAGAGGGTTTTAAAGAGGCTAATCAACTGGATCCAACTCGCTATCAACCGCTCATCTCTTAAATGAAGATAATGCTTATCAGCAAACGCACCATAATAGTGCGGTTTGGGTGTTATTTTTAGTATACTTAAATAACCATTTATTCAAAATAACAGTAAAATGTTCAATAACCAACGAAAATCACATGTAAATACTGATATTAGGTAGATATCTATACCTGTAAGTTTCGTATTTTAGTGAAGTGGTAATACAATATTTTTCAATAATTTAGGCATGATAGTAAAGAAACTTTGTTGATAAACACGCGCTAAAAAAATTTACCCAGGTATTTTTTGCGCATAAGCAGCATAGAGTAACTATGTTATTTTTATATACCTTATAAAATATAGGGTTAAATTTAAGCAGTCGATCATTTTTACTCTTGCACTATTAATGTGCAATTCGAATTGGAAACCCATTACTCCTAGCCATCATGCTTTAAAAAAGATTCGCCTAATGACGAATTGATAGGATCTGATAGTTAAATAGTAATCGACTTAAACGCATAGCTTTCTCAAGATTCATGGGATCTTCACATTTAAGAAAAAAGTGAGTACTGCTATACTCTTGCGCTAACAAAAATTTCAAGGTTGCTAAATGGAAGAGTTCACACACTTACAACAAATTGCCTTATATGGATTCGTACTTGCGATAGTGTTTGGCGCGGTTGCGGCTAAAACTAATTTCTGCACCATGGGTGCAGTTAGTGACATCGTCAATATTGGCTCTCGTGGCCGTATGAGTGCCTGGCTGTTTGCTATTGGTATTGCCATGATTGGCACCACCTACCTGCGCACGAATGGCTATATCGATCTTGATTCAACCATGTATCTTGCTAGCAAGTTTACCTACCTTAGTTATGCGCTTGGTGGATTTTTATTCGGAATCGGTATGACCTTAGCGGCAGGCTGTGGCCAGAGAAACCTAGTACGTATTGGTGGTGGCAATCTTAAGTCGGTGGTTGTTGTTCTTATCTTCGGCATCACTGCCTATATGACTATGCGTGGTTTATTTGCCTATATCAGAATCGATTACTTAGCGAAGCCCGTGATTGACTTGGAATCAGTAGGCATGGCCGGACAGGGTTTTGATCATGCAGTAGCCGCAGTCTTTGGTTTAACGCACAATGCCTCATTACAAATGATTGTTGCTTTGGTATTGGGTATTGGTTGTATTATTTATGCCGTTAAGCATGAAGAATTTAGAACAAGCTTTGACAATATTCTGGCAGGTGTTGTCATCGGTGGTTTAGTTATCTTAGCGTGGTACATCACAGGTCATCTCGGTCAGGATGATTTTGATCCGATCGCTCCAGCAGGCCTCACCTTTATTGGTCCTACGGGTAATACCATTAGTTATCTAATGACCTTCACAGGCTCTGAGATCGACTTTGCCATCGCTGTGACTTTCGGCATGATTCTCGGTTCATTCATATATGCCATCGCCTCAGGCACTTTTCGCGTGGAGACCTTCAGTAACAAATCTGAAATGATCTCTAACATGGGTGGTGCAGTATTGATGGGCTTTGGCGGCGTACTGTCATTTGGTTGCACCATCGGTCAAGGTGTCACTGGTTTATCAACGCTAGCCTTTGGTTCTGCCTTGGTGCTGGGTATGATTATTTTTGGTAGTGCATTAACGATGAAAGTGCAGTATCACATGATGGATGAATGCAGCTTCAGCACAGCGGTTAAAAATGGTTTGAATGAGTTAATCAACCCATTCTACAAAGAAGCATAAAAACTTTCTTTTTTGCTTTGCAAAAAGCTCTTTATAGGTAATAATGTGCGCCCTCTAGTCCTTGGGCGTACTTACCTTTAAACGGTAATTCTCAAGCTGAAAAAATGGGTCGTTAGCTCAGTTGGTAGAGCAGCTGGCTTTTAACTAGTAGGTCGAGCGTTCGAGTCGCTCACGACCCACCATTTTTTTTAAGACTTCGTTATATTGTCTATAACGATTTAATCAGCACCGTGTACATCTCT
>JAQWYM010000067.1 GCA_029253965.1 Gammaproteobacteria bacterium | reverse complement strand
GATGGCTGGGCCGGTAGGGTTCGAACCTACGAATGCGGAGATCAAAACCCCGTGCCTTACCACTTGGCGACGGCCCAATCTTTTACTTCTTAATGAAAGGTTATTTTCTATCGAGTTAGCTGTTGATGCAATGGGGAAATATTTCTTCCCTTTGCAACCAGAACGCGCACATCATCCATCGTTTGCGTCTGAATCGCCAGAGCATCTTGCTCGCTCTCACAGGCGACTACAACACATCCCCCAGTACCCGTTAAAAATGGCGTACCAAACGATGCTAACCACTCAAATACCCTGTCGACTTTAGGGTAACGTTTTCTTACCAATGGTTCAAAAACATTAACGTAAGTCCCTACTTGAAGGGGGCACATTGTGAGGCTCGGACAATTCCGTGTCAATTGCGAATTTACAAACATTTCAGCGCTGCTGACGTGAACACCGCTATCGACCACCGCATACCAGGGCTGCGCTAAGGTTAGCGGGGTGATTATTTCACCGACACCTTCGGCCCAAGCGGCTAAACCTCTAACGAAAATAGGTACATCTGCGCCTAACTGTAGGCCTAATGCTGCTAAATCATCATCGCTCGCCGCTAAACCCCACAGCTGATTCAAGGCATGTAATGTCGTCGCCGCATCCGAACTTGCTCCACCCAGACCACCCCCTATCGGAATATTTTTTTCTAAGGCAATCTCAACACCTGCGGTTAGGCCGCCATAATCGCGTAATAAATGTGCAGCACGCAGGCATAAATCCTCTTCTGCTGGCACACCACGGATGACTGATGCTTGTTTTACTTCGCCGTCAGCGCGCAAACTAAAGCGCAATCGATCGGATAATTCTAGGAATTGAAATACCGTCTGTAGCTCGTGCATACCATCAGCACGTTGCCCAGTGATGTGTAGAAAAAGATTGATCTTCGCTGGCGCTAACCAAACACTCTCTGCATTCATTACTTGAGCGCCTCCACCGAGGGCAGCTGCCACTGACTGATTTTAGCGCGCAGACTGACGTCACCAATAGAAAATTCTGCCTGCCTTGGTAGAGGTTGACCCGACTGCTGCTCATAAGCCATATAGTTAAGGCGCCAGCCTTGTTGCTCAATCTCCACAGCCAAACCATCGGCGCTAAGTTGTAGCAACTGATAGGAGCTTTCAGGCGCGGGCACACCCAATAGCCAATAACGCATACCACTGATGTGAATCGGTAGGTTGAGTAGCTCCTCGATCAGCTGATCTGCATTATCACCTCGATAATGCTGGCCTTTAGAGGTCTTTAGACTTACGTCTCCGGGGCGCCCCTCTAAGACGGCAACAGTGCGACCCATAAAATCTTTAATCTTGATTTGATAACGCTCACCCTGTTGCACCCAAAGCAGACGTAATTTGAATTTCTGACTACGGTCTTGGCCATAGATAACCAGTGTTGCCTGCCATTCTGCTAGTGCCTGCATCTGCTTCAGGTGTGTTTGCCATACTATTTCTGGGGCTTCTATTGGCAGCTTAGGTTGCGGAGTCGGTGTCGTCGCACAGGCGCTGACTACGAGCAGCAGCGCGGTCATCGTGATTATTTGCAAATAGCTAGGCATAGGAGAAAGCTAAGCAGCGCTGCGCTTAAGGGTAGCTCTGTTGCAGTCGCAGCAAATAATCGTCTGCTGGAAACTCTTGCAAGCCTTGCTCTAACAGCTCACGGGCTTGCACCTGCTGCTGCTGTGCCCAGAGCACCTCAACCAAGTGACCAATAATCTCAGCTTCCGGCATGAGCTTGAAAGCTTTGCGCAGATAGTTCTCAGCCTCGCTGAGCCGGCCGATACGGTAGTTGACCCAGCCCATGCTGTCGATGATAGCCGGATCATCTGAACTCAGTGCATAGGCGCGTTCGATAAAGCTGCGCGCCTCATCTAAACGTAGATTATGATCAGCCAGAGTGAAGCCGAGGGCATTCAGCGCATTCGCATTCTGAGGGTCCATCTCTAAGAGATTTTTCAGATCTGCTTCAAGTCTGTCCAGACGTCCCAATTTCTCGGCAACCAGTGCACGTGCATAAAGTAGATCCGGATGCTGCGGATATTCCCTTAGCCCTTCACTGTAAACCTCATAAGCGGATTGATAGTCAGCCCGATTATATAAAAGGCCAGCTTCTGCCATATACAGACGGATAATATCAGGCAGATTGCGTGTATTTTTACGCACTAGGCTAATATGCTCCTGAGCGCTCTTGATGCCCTCTGTTTCAGCATAGAGATCAGTCAACCGAATCATCGACTCCAGAAAGAGATCACCATAGGCGACACGGCTAAAGTACTCAATCGCTGTTTCTAAATCGTCTTCTTGTTCGGCGATACGGGCAAGATAGTAATGCGCTTCGTCGAGACGTTGGTTCGTAGCTACCAATTGTTGCAGGTACTTTTTAGCCGCAGCTGACTCTTGTATCTGCAAATGCGCCAATGCTGTCGTATAGAGCAGCTCAGAGTCATCAGCGCGACGTTCTAGCAAGACATGCAGCTGTTTTATCGCATCACTGTAACGTTCGTCTCCTAGAAGGAGTTGGGCATAGGCAAGACGTAATGCAAAGTTCTCAGCATCATCCGCTACCATCTCAGCCATTTCAGCAAACGCCATTTCGCTCTCACCAACCTTAGAGAGGCCCTGTACCCGCAGTGTCTTAGCCGCAGTCAGGTTGGGATCAAAGCCAATCGCCAGCTCAGCTTGATCGATGGCTAGCTGAAATTGCTCAGCACGCATCGCTAAATCCGCATAAAAATAGTGTGCCTTAGCGTTGGTGAAGTCATTTGCCACCAACCGATCCATCAATATCAGGCTGCGTTCTTTCTCGTCAACTTGACGCAGGGTGTTAGCAATTAGGCTATAAACATTATTAGCCGATGTCTGCGCCTGCTTAACCAAGGCCAAGAATTGCTCTTCCGCAGCATCAACATCGCCTGTGCGCAGGTACAGCAGGCCTAGAACCTGCCGATTCTCACTGTTAAATCCCTGTTGCTGTGCCCAACGATGGGTGGTTTCTAAGGCTAACGGCCAGTCTTCTGCATAAATCGCAATACGCATGGCGCGTTCCAGCACCTCAACATCATCAGTGAGCTTGGCGGCTCGTGCATAATGCGCTTTGGCAATTTCACTTTGACCACGTTTACCCGCCATTTCAGCCACTAATAACTGATAAATGACATCGGCACGCGGATCAGACATGACTTCCGTCTGTGTCAGGATAGTTAAGTCCCGCTCGACTAATTCATCACCAGAATAGCTTCTTGAAGCAGGCCCACTGGCACAACCGGCAAGAAAAATAGCCATAATGATGAGACTAGACACATGGGGCAGGTGCTTCAGACAAGTTAAATGAGGCATAATTACGCTTTTGGCAACCGGATGACGTGTTGGACTTCGATTCTACGTCATTTCTACTGCTAATTCATAAGGTCATGCTGTACTCGCTTAACGTCTGACGTTGGGGCTTTAATAGCCCAGCTGAAAACGAATCATGGCCCTAATATTGAATAAACTGCTTTAGCGCGGATTGCTTAGGTTAAAATACCGAACATGTCATTACTCACCTTAGGTGTAAACCACGATAGCGCACCGATTCAGATCCGTGAGCAGCTAGCGATCTCAGATGAAACCTTGCCTCAGGCATTGCATTCACTGCTTCAGCTCGCGCCCATTTCTGAGGCCGCCATCGTTTCCACCTGCAACCGCATCGAGATCTATTGCAGTGTCGAATCTAGCGCAGCCGGCAAAGAGCTGCTGAGCCAATGGCTGAGTGACTTCAAACAGCTGGCGTTAGAACAGATCCAACCTTACCTTTATGCTTATTCTGATGAAGCTGTCGCTAAGCATCTGTTTCGCGTCGGCAGTGGTTTGGATTCGATGGTCTTAGGTGAACCGCAAATTTTAGGCCAACTCAAACAGGCCTATACTAAGGCGGCCAATGCAGAGACCTTGGGTAAGGACCTTAATCAATTATTCCAACAATGTTTCAATGTCGCCAAGAAGGTGAGAACACACACTGCAATTGGTGCTAACCCCGTCTCAGTAGCCTCCACCGCGGTATCACTTGCGAAGCAAATTTTTGCTGATCTTGGCGACCAACGTGCGCTGTTTATCGGTGCCGGTGAAACCATTGAATTAGCCGCTCAACATATGTACGCCAACGGCACCACCGATATCACCATCGCCAATCGCAGCTTACAAAAAGCACAGACGTTAGCGAAACTTTATCAAGGTCAGGCGATTGAATTGACTGATATCCATAGCGCACTGCCACACAGTGATATCGTCATTACTGCAACCGCCAGCCAGCTCCCTATCCTCGGCAAGGGTTTGTTAGAGCAAAGCTTAAAGCAGCGAAAACATAAGCCTATTTTAGTATTAGATCTTGCCATCCCACGTGATGTTGAGCCGGAAGCAGCTGAGCTTCGCGATATTTATCTCTATAGTGTTGATGATCTACAGAAGGTCATTCAACAAAACATGCAGTCTCGTACTGATGCAGCCGCTCAGGCTGAGGATATTATTCAAGTTGAAGTGGATAGTTTTTTCCATTGGTTGCGTGGCCAAGATGCCAGCGAAGTTATTCGACGTTACCGTGAGGAAGCTAATCAGCAGCGTGAGTTGGCGACCGAGAAAGCACTGCGCTCTCTTAAGCAAGGCAAGTCTGCCGAGGAAGCACTGCAGCAGCTAGGTACGCTGCTAACCAATAAGTTATTACATAAACCCACTGAAGCAATTAAAGCAGCCAGTGCAAAAGGACAGAGCGAAACTATTCGCACTGCCAAAACCATCCTCGGCATTGATGACGAATAAAGTCTTCATCTGCCCAGCCTTGATTATTCAGCAGGCCTAATTTAAGTAGCCCAAATTTATGAAAGAATCGATCTTACTCAAACTAGAAACACTTCAGGACAGGCATGAAGAAATTGCAGCCTTACTGTCTGATGCTGATGTCATCTCTGATCAAAATCAATTCCGCCAATACTCAATGGAGTATGCCCAGTTAGAACCTGTGGTTAAGGCCTTCACGCAATATACTGAGGTGCGTGAAGACATCTTAGCGGCCAATGAGATGATAAATGATAGTGATAGCGGCATGCGTGAGATGGCGCAGATGGAGCTGACTGAGCTAGCAGGGAAACAAGAACAATTTGAATTAGATCTGCAAAAACTCTTACTACCGAAAGACCCATTGGATGGCAGTAATGTCTTTATTGAAATCCGCGCTGGAACCGGTGGTGATGAAGCAGCCATCTTCGCTGGTGACCTTTTCCGCATGTATAGCCGCTATGCAGAAAAGAAGCGTTGGGAGATGGAAGTTATTAACAGTAATATGGGTGATCATGGTGGCTACAAAGAGATTGTCACGCGCATCATCGGCCATGGTGCCTACTCTATTCTAAAATTCGAATCGGGCGCGCATCGTGTGCAACGTGTACCAGACACCGAGTCTCAAGGCCGCGTTCATACCTCTGCTGCAACGGTTGTTATCATGCCTGAAGTCGATGCCGTGGATTCAGTCGACATCAATACTTCAGACCTTCGAATAGATACCTTTCGCGCCTCCGGTGCGGGGGGACAGCACGTCAACAAGACTGACTCTGCGATTCGTATTACCCACCTACCCACCGGTGTGGTTGTTGAGTGTCAGGATGAACGCTCACAGCATAAGAACAAGGCGCGCGCACTATCTTTACTCAGTGCTCGTCTACTCGATGCAGAACGTGCCAAGCAATCGTCAGAACAGGCTGCCACCCGACGTAACCTAGTCGGCAGTGGTGATCGCTCAGAACGTATTCGTACTTACAACTTCCCTCAGGGACGTGTCACTGATCACCGTATTAACTTAACGTTGTATAAGCTTGATGAATTAATGCAAGGCTACTTAGATCAAGTGATTGAACCACTGATCAATGAGCATCAAGCCGACCTACTCGCCTCTATGAGCACTGAAGAATAAATTATGACGACATCGCCTAGCATCCGCCAGGCGATGCTCGTCGGCCGCGACCGACTCGCCAGCCGCGGTGATCAGGCTGTTCATGAATGCCTTATATTGCTGCAAAGCATCACTCAAAAAAGCAAGGCTCATTTACTTGCGTTTGATGAAGAGCTGCTGCTAGCGGAACAGTATCAACGCTTTATGCACTTACTAGATCGACGTGCTGCAGGTGAACCCAGCGCCTACCTTGTTGAAGAAAAAGAGTTTTGGTCGTTACCTCTAAAAGTAACCGCCGATGTCTTAATCCCACGCGCTGACACCGAGCTATTAGTTGAAACAGCCTTGACTGTCTTAGGCAACAAGCAGCGGCCACACATCCTCGACCTAGGCACAGGTTGTGGTTGTATTGCCTTAGCGCTGGCTTCTGAATTAACTGATGCTGTGATTACGGCTAGTGACCGCAGCAACGCCTGCCTAAAGCTTGCCCGCGAGAATGCAAAAAATCTCAAGCTCAGCAACATCAGCTGGCATCAGAGCGATTGGTTTAGCGCACTGCCAGTGAGACCTTATGACCTGATCATAAGCAACCCTCCGTATATTGCAGCCGATGACCCTCATCTAGAATCCGAGGTTGCGGCCTATGAACCCAGCCATGCACTGATCGCAAAAGAACAGGGTTTAGCTGACCTGCATCACATCATTCAAGAGGCTGGCAACTACCTAGTGAACGCTGGCTATCTGATTTTGGAACACGGTTGGCAGCAGGCAAAACCTGTTCAAGAAGCCTTACAAAAACACGGCTTTAGTGGCATCGAAACAGGCACTGATCTACAGGGTCATGAGCGCCTTAGCATGGCGCAATATAAACCACCTATTGGATAGAAGTAGACGATGAATAAGATCAATGTAGAACGATGTGACAGTGGTTTCTTGGTCGATCCAGAAGATTGGGATGAGACTCTGGCTGTTACCTTAGCTGAAGAGGAATCAATAGACCTGCAAGCGGCTCACTGGCGGATTATTCATCTCGTGCGTGAGCTTTATTTTCAGGGTGGTGTGGTACCAGAGTTGCGTCATATTATGAAACGACTGAAGGCCGAGTTAGGTGCAGATCAAGCCACACGTAAATATGTTTACCATCTATTCCCTTATGGCTACGGTCAACAGGCCTGTAAGATTGCCGGTATGCGCATTCCACGTAAACTCTGGCTCGACGTATAAATGATAACTTTCAATAACACCCTAGGATAAGACACATGAAACGCTTTGCAGGCAGCCTACTCAGCATCACACTCATTAGTGGTTGCGTCAGCACTCCGATACAACCTCAGGCCGAAAGTTTTAGCGCCCAAGGTTGGGGGGCAACAAACTGTCAGGAAATGATGACGGATCTGGCCACTGCTGAGCAACATGCCATCCAAGGTCTGAATAAACATATGTATGAGGCTTGGCTCAGTGGCTTCATCAGCGGCGTCAATTATGCGGACGCCTCGCTCTATGATGTCGCTGGCGATATGGGGCCTGAAGAAGTACTGATGCTATTAAAGACTTATTGTGCAGGACACCCACAAACGTCAATACCACTGGCTATGCAGGCATTATTTCAAGATTGGTTACAGAGCGGTAAGAGCGTCAAAGAATCACCTCAATAGTTGCAGTGAGTGAGCTTGCTTAGAGTGTCTCAGTCAGATTTTCGAGCTCGAGTAACATCGCCTGACGTGCTGCATCGTCTACCGCTGGCACTGCATAAAATACTTTTTGTATTATCTGATCAACACCACAAAATGACAGTGTCGCTCGCGTACCACTAGAGCATAGTTGATCGGCATCAGCACCAAAATCGGCCTCACTACCACCGGTAGTAATAACAATCATGACACGCTTAGAGCCTAGACGACCCTGTAGCTGACCCGCTTCATAGGCGAAGGCAAAGCCGTTTGTGAAAACACGGTCAAACCAACCTTTAAGTAAGGCTGGGCGGTCAAACCACCACAGGGGATAAATAAAGATAAGGTTATCGGCCCAGACAACCTCGTGTTGTTCCTCGGCGACATCACTGGGTACACGACCCTGCTGTACTTCGGCTAACTGCTGACTATCGAGAACAGGATTAAAGTCTGCGCTATAGAGATCACGTTTGCGCACCTCATCACCACGCGCTCGTAACTTTTTTTCCACGGCAGCGACCAAGGCATAGTTAAAACTATTAGGATTAGGGTGAGCAAATACAATCAGAGATTTCATAGCCATCTTCAGCGTGAGTTACGGTTAACGCGCGATCTAGTCGCGAACTAACTTAGCCTTAAGCAAATCAGTAACCTGCTGCGGATTGGCCTTACCTTTGGTCATCTGCATCAACTTACCGACGAAAAATCCAAACACTTTATCCTTACCAGAAAGATATTGCTCAACCTGTTTTGGATTGTCCTCTACAACCTGTGCAACCAAGGCTTCTAATTCACCAACATCAGAGATCTGTTGCAAACCCTGTTGCTGGATAATATCGTCGGCACTGGCCTTACTAGTCCACATGGCTTGAAACACATCCTTGGCTATCTTGCCGGAGATGGTGCCGTCGGCAATTCTCTGAATTAACTGTGTCATCGCTTCAGCATTAACCAGACTTTGTGCCATCGAAAGATTCTCCTGCTTTAGCTTCGCAGCCAAATCACCACAGACCCAGTTTGTAATAAGCTTGGCAGACTTTGGAACTACCTTCACCACCGCATCAAAATACGCAGCAATCGCTTGGCTGGTGGTCAGCTGTTGCGCATCTTCCAATGTCAGCCCATAGCTGTCTTGATAGCGTTGGGCACGAACATAGGGCATCTCCGGCATCTCCGCCCTCACCTCTGCCAACAAGGCCTCGTCAATAGCGACTGGCAATAAATCAGGATCAGGAAAGTAACGATAGTCATTAGCTTCCTCTTTACTACGCATCGGCCGTGTTGAATCATCATCAGCATCATAAAGACGTGTTTCTTGCACAATCCTACCGCCAGCCTCGATAACTTCAATCTGTCGTTCGACTTCATGATTAATCGCACGCTCAATAAAGCGGAAAGAATTAAGATTTTTAATTTCAGTGCGCGTGCCTAACGCTGCTTCACCCACTGGTCTCACTGAAACATTAGCATCACAACGGAAAGAACCTTCTTGCATGTTGCCATCAGAAATCTCTAGGTAACGCACAATGGAATGTATTTTGCGCATATACGCGACAGCTTCTTTCGCTGAACTCATCTCGGGCTCAGAGACAATCTCTAAGAGGGGTGTGCCCGAACGATTGAGATCAATACCGGTCATACCAGCAAAATCCTCATGCAGTGATTTACCTGCATCTTCTTCTAAGTGGGCCCGCGTAATGCCAATGACCTTACTGCCACCCTCTTCGAGATCGATACTTAGCTCACCCTTACCCACTATAGGCAATTCAAACTGACTTATTTGATAGCCTTTAGGCAGATCGGGATAGAAATAATTTTTACGCGAGAATACCGACTCGGCTGCTATCTCTGCGTTCACTGCAATACCAAACTGCACAGCCTTACGCACAGCCATCTTATTTAGCACCGGCAACACTCCGGGTAGACCGAGGTCGACCGCGCAGGCCTGTGTGTTTGCGTCAGCCCCATAGGCCGTTGTTGCAGAAGAAAAGATCTTACTCTGCGTATTTAGCTGGACGTGGATTTCTAATCCAATAACGACTTCCCAATTCATATTTTCTTACTCAAACTCGGCCGGTGTTTGTAGATGCCAATCCGTATGCTGCTGGAACTGATGCGCAATACGTAGCAGTGTATCTTCAGCAAAATAAGTACTTACCATTTGCATGCCTACGGGTAGCTGCTGACTGAAGCCTACCGGTATCGAGATACCAGGTAGACCGGCCAGATTCACCCCAATCGTGTAGATATCTGAGAGGTACATAGTAATCGGATCATCTACCTTCTCATGGGTCTTAAACGCTGTTGTTGGCGTTGTTGGGCTTAATACGACATCGACTTCAGCAAAAGCTTTTTGGTAGTCCTCGCTAATCAGACGTCTAATTTTTTGTGCTCGTAGGTAATAGGCATCATAGTAGCCAGCAGATAATGCATAGGCACCCACCATGATGCGGCGCTTTACTTCTGCACCAAAAGCCTCACTGCGGGAACGGCTATAAAGATCGGCTAGATCTACTGGATCTTCACAACGATAGCCAAAGCGAACGCCATCAAAACGTGACAAATTGGATGAACATTCAGCCGGTGCAATCACGTAATAAGCCGCAATTGCTAACTTAGCATTAGGTAGAGAGATCGGCTTAATGACACAGCCGAGTTCACGTAACTGATCACAGGCATTATCAATCTTGGCGCGGATATCAGCATCTAAACCTTCGTCAAAGAACTCTTCTGGTAGACCAATTCTTAGACCGCGAATATCATCATTAATACTCGTGGTGTACTCATCTACAGGTTGATCAACACTGGTTGAGTCTTTGGCATCATGGCCGGCAATGGCTTGCAGTAAATAGGCACAGTCTAATGCTGAAACACCGAAAGGCCCGCCTTGATCGAGACTCGAGGCATAGGCAATCATGCCGTAGCGAGAGACTCGGCCATAAGTAGGCTTGAGTCCGGTGATGCCACAAAAAGCTGCCGGTTGGCGAATTGAACCGCCAGTATCAGTACCCATGCTGGCCGTTGCTAGACGGGCTGCAACAGCGGCAGCTGAACCTCCCGATGAGCCACCCGGCACACGAGATAAGTCCCATGGGTTTTTTACATCACCGTAATAACTGGATTCAGAAGACGAGCCCATACCAAACTCATCCATGTTGGTCTTACCCAAACTGACAGCACCGGCTTGTTTTAACTTAGTCACCACTGTTGCATCATAAGGTGCAATAAAGTTATCCAGCATCTTAGAGCCACAACTGGTCTTCACCCCCTGCGTACAAAAAATATCTTTTAGTGCCAGTGGAATACCATTCAGTAGCGGTTTATCAGCAGTACGTTGGTCTGCTTTTTTTGCTTCTTCTAAGGCCAGCTCAGGGGTGAAGGTGATAAAGGCATTGAGACTATCCTGATGACTCTCGATGCGCTTAATATAATGTTGCGTCAACTCGACGCTGGAAAACTCCCCAGCGGCTAATGCCTGAAGTTGCTGTGCAAGTGTAAGGTTATGCATATGCTTAATTTAAATTAGATCTGTATGAATCGGATTACTCGACGCTCTAGGGTGCCGGTTGCAGCGTTACTCAATCACCTTGGGGACTAAGTAGAGGCCGTTTGCAGTGGCTGGGGCAATCGACTGAAAGTGATCGCGTTGGTCAGATTCAGTGACCACATCCTCACGCAGTGATTGTGCCATATCCTGTGGATGCGCCATCGCTTCAACGGCATCGACATTGACCTCTTCCATCTGCTCTACAAAGCCCAAGATGGCTGATAATTCCTGCTGATAATCCGCTAGCTCTGCTTCTTCTACGTGCAAACGTGCCAGTTTCGCTATGTTTAAGATTTCTGCTGTGGTCAATGCCATTAAATATTCCTTCTACCGAGCCTTATATTAGAGTAGAAAGGTACCATAGATAACGTCTTGCCCAAACCCATACCCGCTGTTAGAGTTGGGTAATAATCACTTAATAAATATAACTGTAGCCTCAAAATCCTATGATCGGACGCATCCTCGG
>JAQWYM010000056.1 GCA_029253965.1 Gammaproteobacteria bacterium | reverse complement strand
CAGAGCCTGCAGAAGACTTGCTCGCAATGGAAGGAATGAGCCGAGACTTGGCTTATGAGCTAGCGGCTAAAGGTGTTGTGACAATGGAAGATCTTGCCGAACAGGCAGTAGATGACATTGCAGACATTGAAGGTCTAGATGAAGAAAAAGCAGGGGCATTCATTATGCAGGCCCGTGCACCTTGGTTTGCAGAAGAATAACGAACCTACACCTAACACTTTTTAGATAAACGCATGGCAGAAGTTACAGTAGAACAACTCGCAAAAGTCGTCGGTACTCCGGTAGACAAATTACTTGAGCAGCTTAAAGAGGCTGGCTTGAAGTTTTCCGCTGCAGATGAAGTGATCTCAGATAATGAAAAACTTCAATTGCTAGAGCATTTGCGAGACTCCCGAAGCGCTAAGCTCGGTAATGCAGAAGGTGATAATAAGAAGATTACCTTGCGACGAAAGAGCACATCACAATTAAAAGTGAGTGGTGGGCCGGGGCGTACCAGTACTAGTAGTACTGTTAATGTCGAAGTGCGACGTAAGAAAACCTACGTTAAGCGCAGTGACTTAGTTGAAGAACAAGAACAAAAGAAACGCGAAGAAGAGGAAGCTTTAGAAGCTATCCGTCTCGCGGAAGAGGCTGAGCAGAAAAAGCGTGATGATGAAGCAAATGCTGCTGCTGAGAAAATACGATTAGAAGAAGCGGCTGTAAAACTTGCTGCGGATAAACTGGCACAAACTGAAGCCGATAAGGCAGCAGCTTTAGTTGCAGCGGCTAAAGCAGCAGCTCCTGCGCCAGCAGCAGCAGCGGTAACGAAGAAGCCGGCAGCGACAGCAGCAAAGGATAAAAAACCAGCACGTAAGCGTGATGCTAAGCGAGCAGAGCTTCATGTATCCAGCGACAAGCGCGGAAGACGTAAGCCATCGGGTGGTCGAGGTCGTGGCCGTGCCACAGTCGAGTCATCAGGTAAGCATGCCTTTGAGCGACCAACTGAGCCTGTGATTCACGAGGTTGAAGTACCAGAGAGTATTTCAGTTGCAGACCTGTCACAAAAGATGGCGATTAAGGCAGCGGAAGTCATTAAAGTGATGATGAAGATGGGGGCTATGGCCACCATCAATCAAGTTATCGATCAAGACACGGCGATACTTGTTGTTGAAGAAATGGGACACGTGGCGACACCTGTGCAGACCGATACTATGGAGTCTGATGTCGTTAAGCCTGAATATGATGATGCCGCTAGAGTGACACGCCCTCCGGTGGTAACAGTGATGGGTCATGTCGATCATGGTAAGACGTCGCTGCTGGATTATATTCGTCGTGCGAAAGTAGCCGATGGTGAAGCCGGTGGTATCACACAACACGTTGGCGCCTATCATGTTGAAACAGAGAATGGTGTTATTACCTTCTTAGATACACCTGGACACGCCGCATTTACAGCGATGCGTGCACGTGGTGCGCAGGTCACTGATATTGTTGTCTTAGTAGTCTCTGCTGATGATGGTGTCATGCCACAGACAAAGGAAGCGGTTGAACATGCAAAAGCAGCGGGTGTGCCGTTGGTGATTGCTGTTAATAAGATTGATAAAGAAGGCGTCGATCCTGATCGTGTCCGTACCGATCTTTCTGGGCTTCAAGTGGTCCCTGAAGAATGGGGTGGCGATACGATTTTTATCAATGTATCCGCTAAGACAGGTGAAGGTGTTGAACAGCTACTAGATGCGATTAGTCTGCAGGCTGAAGTACTGGAACTAAAAGCAGTTATTGAAGGCCCTGCAACCGGTACTATTATTGAATCAACATTAGATCGTGGACGTGGTCCAGTATGTACTGTCTTGGTTCAAGAAGGACGATTATCACGGGGTGATTTATTATTGGCCGGTGAAGAGTATGGTCGTGTTCGTGCCATCTTTGATGAACAAGGCAATCAAATTGAAAGTGCTGGACCATCACTACCTGTAGTCGTTTTAGGCTTATCAGGTACGGTGCAGTCCGGTGAAGATGCCATTGTTGCAGAGAGCGAGCGTAAAGCCCGTGAAATTGCCGAGGGTCGTCGCAGTAGGACACGTGAAATTAAGCTGGCCGCACAGCAAGCCGCTAAACTCGAAAACATCTTCACTCAGATGAAAGAAAGTGAGATGGAAAGTGTCAATATTTTAGTTAAAGCCGATGTGCAGGGTAGTGCAGAAGCACTTCGTGAATCATTGCTGAGCCTCTCTACTGATGAGGTTAAAGTCACTATTGTGAGTGCCGCCGTTGGTGGTATCACTGAATCAGATATTAATCTAGCAGCAGCATCTAGTGCGATTGTTATGGGCTTTAATGTCCGTGCCGATGGCAGTGCACGTAAGGCACTTGATGCCACCGGTGTGGATTTGCGTTACTACAGCGTCATCTACGAAGCGATTGATGACGTGAAGAGTGCAATGAGTGGTCTACTATCGCCAGAGTTGCGTGAAGAGATCATTGGAGTTGCTGAAGTTAAAGATGTCTTCAAGTCATCAGCACTGGGTGCCGTTGCTGGTTGTCAGGTTCTTGAAGGTCTCATTAAGCGTGGTAGTCCAATACGCGTATTACGTAATAATGTTGTTATTTACGAAGGTGAGTTGGAGTCATTGCGTCGTCATAAAGATGATGTGAATGAGGTTCGCTCCGGTACTGAATGTGGTATCGCGGTGAAGAACTACAATGATGTCCGTCCAGGCGACAATATTGAGGTGTACACACGCACCGAGATCGCTCGTACTATCGACTAAGATGCCGAAAGATTATCCACGCTCATTGCGAGTTAGCGAGCAACTAAGACGCGAGCTAACTCTACTAGTCAGAAATTCAGTACGAGATCCCAGAGTAAGCGAGTTTGCTATCTCTGAAGTCGTGGTGAGTAAAGACTTGTCTGCTGCTAAGGTTTATTACACGCCTTACACTAGTAATCCTGATTTGGCTGAGCTGCAACAGGGCTTAGAAAAGGCCACGCCTTTCTTACGCAAAGAGTTAGGTCGTTTGCTGCGTTTACGCATCGTCCCACACTTAAGTTTTGTCTATGATGATTCATTAGACCGCTCATCTCGCTTAGATGTCCTACTTTCAGAAAACCGAATATCTCTAGAAGATGCCGAAGATTCAGCGCCCGATCAGGCTACTGAAGACTAGCGAGCATATCCTTGGCTAACCGCAAAAAACGTGGACGTGATCTACATGGCTTATTCGTCTTGAATAAACCACTGGGTATGTCATCCAATCAAGCATTACAGCGCGTAAAATATCTTTTTAATGCAAAAAAAGCGGGACATACAGGAACTCTAGATCCGCTTGCAACAGGTGTGCTCGTGGTCTGTTTTGGACGTGCAACAAAAGCAGCTGAGCATATTGTAGCTAGTTCCAAGACCTATTATGTGCGCGCTAAATTAGGGCAGAAGACGACAACGGGAGATGCTGAGGGTGAGCTTATAGCTGAATCTGAAGTGACTGCTGAGCAACATCTCCAGTTAAAGTCAGTTGCAGCCCAATTTGTTGGTGAAATAGAGCAGATTCCACCGATGTTTTCAGCACTGAAACATGACGGGCAACCGCTCTATAAGCTAGCACGAGAAGGTATTGAGATAGAGCGTGAAGCAAGAAAAGTAAGCATTTATGCAATCAAGTCAATCGTCCAAGATTCGCTGGAAAACACCTTTGATATGGTGGTTGACTGTTCTAAGGGCACGTATATGCGTACCTTGGTTGAAGATATGGGTGAAGCCTTGGGTTGTGGTGCACATATTCATATACTCCAGCGTAGTCGGGTTGGCGGCTTTGAGAAGAGTATGACCATTGATGAGCTGGAGCAGCTACAACAAACCCCAGGGACAGATATTGCGCGGTTATTGCAGCCCTTAGAGATGGCCTTTGCTGAGTACCCAAAACTGATAGTTAAGGAAGGATTACTGCAGTTACTGTCAGCTGGTAAGGAATTAAGCCTAATGGCGACAAATGACAGCCCGTTTGTTGCCATTTATAATACTAATGGTATTTTCAGGGGCTTAGGTCACGTAAATAATGACGGATCAGTGAAATTTCAGAACTTTTCCGCACATTTGATGCAAATATAAGTATTGTGCCTTGGCAATCCCATGGTAGAATCGCGATCTCTCGATAAAACACTGTAAAGAATACTGAATATGGCGCTAACAGCAGAAGATAAGTCAGGCATTATTGGTGAATACCAGCAAGCAAAAGACGACACAGGATCACCCGAAGTACAGGTAGCGTTGCTTTCTGCACGTATCTCATATCTCAGTGAGCATTTTACGTCTCACAAACATGATCACCATTCACGTCACGGCC